>NZ_AFOC01000003.1:0-64000 GCF_000224455.1 endosymbiont of Riftia pachyptila (vent Ph05) | reverse complement strand
TTTCTTGGCGGTTTTCTTCGCCACCTTTTTTTTGACTGGAGACTTTTTGCTGACTACAGATTTCGAGGCAGTGGCCTTGTGCTTAATGGCAGCTTTCTTCTTGGCTGCTTTTTTCTTCGCCATGTCTGTTCCTCCAGAGGAATCTTGTCACAATATGGCCTGAGTATAATTCAGGGGAAGATAAAATCCAGAATGGATGGGCTGTTTCACTAATGAATACAGGTTGTTGAGACGTAATGCTTTGCTGGATGGGGAATGAGCGTTGCTCCGTGCTCGAGTATTGGTTGCCAGATTGGGCGGAGATGGTTTGTGTGCGCCGACTCAGTCAGACGGTAGGAAGTTTATAGACCCTTTTTTCTGTGATAACAGCATCGAGGGGGATGTCCCAGTGGTTTGCTGCGAGGATTTGCTCACTCTTTTGGAACTCATGGGCCAGGCCGATCAGCTTGGGTCCTCGCCAATGGCTTCGCTGCGTTTTGAATGAAAAAGTCCGATCGTAAAAACCGCCTCCCATGCCCAGTCGGTTGCCTTGTAGATCAAATGCAACGAGTGGAACAAAGACAAGATCGAGCAGCCAGGGAGGGAGGCTGTTTCGATGCGGAAAGGCGGGTTCGGGTATACCAAAGCGGTTGATCGTTTGCGGGGATTGGTGTTGGAACTCAGAGAAGACTAGGCGATTGGCAGGGCGATGCTTTAGCACGGGAAAGTAGCATTGCTTGCCCATTGCGAGCGCCTGATCAACCAGCGGTGCCGGATCCATTTCGCCATTGACGCCGATATAGAAAGCGATGCGCTTTGCCTTGAGGAACCTAATCTCACGAGAGGCACGATTTGCCATGAGCCGTGCGTGTGCCGAGATTGTCTGAGGTGTGAGCTGGCGTCGTTGGGCACGAATCGATTGACGGAGCTTGTGGATGTTCATGATGAAGAGTTGGGGGGTAGACACCTCCCGCAAATGCCGTCGCGGACCATTGTTCTTGAACCGGTAGGTTCAAGTGGGAACAACAGCGGCCTTCTAAGGCTTTCCGCTGGTGTGCGGACATGCACACTGAAGACCCGCATTATGCTCCCAGGGCACTAATTAGGCTCAAGAAAATACCCGGGCCACTAACGCGCACCACAGGAGGTGTCTGAGTGAAAGGCTAAACCGAAATGGCTCAAAGTTCCAGTTGATTGCTCGAATTGATTGCGATCTCGATTTTTGCCTGAAGATTTTGGAGGCGTTGCGAGATCACCTGGACAGCGTCCGATTTTGTCTCTTTGGCGCGCAGCAGCTCGTGCGCGATATTCAAGCCGGCCATCACGGCGATGCGTTCGGTGCCGATCACCCGGCCAGCTTGGCGGATCTCACGCATCTTGGAGTCGAGCAGGCGTGCGGCGGAGATTAACTCCTCCTGCTCCTCGGGCGAGCAGGAGACCCGGTACTCCTTTTCGAGTATCAGAACCTTGACCGGCCTTTGTGAGTCGTTCACTGTGTGGATTCCATCGATTTGAGGCGGGTGATCATTGCCTCGACCCTGTTTCGTGCTAGTTCAGTTTTCTCGATCAGGGCAGCGCGCTCTGCAACCAGGCTCTCCTGGCGGGCCCGCAAGGACTTGTTCTCGTTACTCAGATGGGTGCAGGCGCGAATCAGCTCGTCCACTTGGGATTCGAGTTTTTCTAAGTCGATTTCCGCATTGTTGATGGAATCATTCTGGCTCATGCTGACCAATATAGAGTGCCCCCCTTTAAGGGTCAATCTTCCGGCACTCATGATATGATCGCCACCTCGACCGGCTTGTGCATCGGCAGAAAACCTCATGAATTCGCTCCCAGAACCACCCGACTATTCCCGCTTCGATCAGCTGCTCTCATCCTTGCATCTGCAGGTGGGCGCGGCAGAATTGCATGGTGTGATCTCCGCGCTGCTGTGTGCGGCACACACCGATGCCCACGTTGCTTGGTTTGAAGAGTTGTTTAGTGAGTTGCCGAACGGAGACCTGCTGGTCAAGGAAATGCGTCAGTTACTCGGCCAACTCTACCAGATAACTGAGCGGCAGATTGGCGACGAAGGTCTCGCTTTTGCCCCTTTCCTTCCTTCTGAAAATGTGCCAGTCGAAGGGCGCGCGCAGGCGCTTTCAGAGTGGTGTCAGGGCTACCTGTTTGGTCTCGGCATGGCAGGAGTGACCGAGGAGAAACTCGCAGAAGATGGTCGTGAGGTAGTGGCGGATCTCACCGAGCTGACTCGGCTGGATTATGAACAGATCGAGTCTGGTGAGTCTGTCGAGGCGGATCTAATGGAACTGACCGAGTTCGTCCGTGTGGGCGCGCTGCTGGTGCGTGAGGAGTTACGCTCGGAAGAGGAGGCATCGCATGAGGCCGGCTGAGTTCAAGCGTCGACGTAAGCAGCTGATGCGGATGATGGGGGCGGGTAGCATCGCGATCCTGCCCACCGCGCCAGAATCGGTGCGTAACCGCGATGTGCACTTTCCCTACCGCGCCGATAGCGACTTCTACTACCTCACGGGCTTCCCCGAGCCGGAGGCAGTGGTGGTGCTGATCCCTGGCCGCAAACAGGCGGAGTACATCCTCTTCTGCCGTGAACGCGACCCCAAAAAAGAGCAGTGGGACGGCTCCCGCGCCGGCCAGGAGGGCGCAGTTGAAACCTATGGCGCCGACGACTCCTTCCCGATCGGCGATCTGGACGACATCCTGCCGCGTATGCTCGAGCAGTGCGAGCGGGTCTTCTACTCGATGGGTTGCAATGCGGAGCTGGACCAGCGCCTCTCCAGCTGGATCAGCCGCATCCGCTGCCAATCGCGCAGCGGCCTGCAGGGGCCGCTGGAGATCGTCGCCCTCGACCACTACCTGCATGACATACGTCTCTACAAGAGCCGCTCCGAGATCAAGGCGATGCGCGATGCGGCGCGTATCTCTGCGCGGGGGCATAAACGGCTGATGCAACGCTGCCGTCCCGGTCTCCGGGAATACCAACTGGAGGCAGAGTTCATCGCCGTGTGTGGTGATGCGGGGGCGCGCTACCAGGCCTACCCACCAATCGTCGGCGGTGGTGACAACGCCTGCGTGTTGCACTACATCGACAATCAGGATCCACTCAAGGAGGGTGATCTAGTGCTGATCGATGCCGGCTGCGAACTCGACTACTACGCTTCCGACATCACCCGCAGCTATCCGGTGAATGGCGTCTTCAGCAAACCCCAGCGCCAGCTCTACGAACTGGTGCTGGCGGCGCAGAAGGCGGCGATTGCCCAGGTCAAACCCGGCAACTCTTGGGAGGCGCCGCATCAGGCGGCGGTGCGCGCCATCACTCGCGGATTGGTCAAGCTCGGCCTGCTGAAGGGGACGCCGGCCAAGCTGATTCGCGAGGAGAAGTACAAAAAGTTCTATCCACACAAGACCGGCCACTGGCTCGGCATGGATGTGCACGATGTGGGTGACTACAAAGTCGATGGGGAGTGGCGGCTGCTAGAGCCCGGCATGGCGCTCACCATCGAACCCGGGCTCTACATCCCGGCCAACAGCTCCGGAGTGGCCAAAAAGTGGTGGGGCATCGGCATTCGCATCGAAGATGACCTGGTGGTCACCAAGGGTGGTCATGAGATCCTCTCCAAAGATGCGCCGAAAGAGATTGATGAGATCGAGGCCCTGATGGCGGAATAAGATGCAGATTGACTACGATATTCTGATCGTCGGCGGCGGCATGGTGGGCGCTAGCCTAGCCCACGCATTGGCAGGTAGCGGCCTGCGAATCGGCGTGATCGAGGCCTGGCCGCTCGACTCCGATGCCCAGCCCAGCTACGACGACCGGGTCATCGCCCTCTCCTGGGGTAGCCGTCGGATCATGGACGGCATGGGCCTCTGGCCACTATTGCAGCCTGAGGCGGAGCCGATCACCGGGATCCATATCTCCGAGCGGGGCCAGTTTGGCTTCGCCCGCCTCAACAGCCGCCAGGAGGGAGTGGAGGCGCTTGGCTATGTCGCCACTGCCCGCGCCATGGGTGCGGCCCTGCAGAAGGGACTGCAGGCGCAGGCGGACGTCGAGTGGCTCTGTCCGGCGACCCTGCTCAGTTTCTCGGTGACCGACGATGGTGTGGAGGTGCGGCTCGACCGGGCCGGCGCCGAGCAGCGTGTCGGCGCGCGCCTGCTGGTGGCGGCGGATGGGGGCGACTCGCCGGTGCGCGGCCGGTTGGCGATCCCGCTGCAGGAGCGCAGCTACGGTCAGACTGCGATCATCGCCAACGTTACCGCCGAGCAGCCACACCAGGGCATCGCCTACGAACGCTTCACCGACAGCGGGCCGCTGGCGATGCTGCCGATGACTGAGGGGCGTTGCTCGCTCGTCTGGAGTGCCCGCGACGATCAGGTTGCCGATATCATGGCCCTTGCTGATGATGTGTTTCTGCAGCGGTTGCAGCACCGTTTTGGCTATCGGCTCGGCCAGCTGCAGCGGGTCGGGCGGCGTGTCGCCTATCCGTTGCGCTACCGCCAGGCGACGGAGTCGGTGCGCCCGCGCATCGCGTTGATCGGCAATGCCGCCCACGCCATCCATCCGGTCACCGGCCAAGGCTACAACCTCGGCCTGCGTGATGTGGCGGTGTTGGCGGATCTGCTGGCCGATGCGGCCCGTGAGCGGAGCGATCCTGGTGAGATGGCGCTGCTCAACCGCTATACCGAGTGGCGTCACCAGGACCAGCGGCGGGTGGCGCTGATCACCGACAGCCTGGCGCGGCTCTTCGCCAACCCGTTGCCACCACTGCGTTTTGCTCGCAACCTGGGGTTGCTCGGCCTAGATGCCCTGCCCGGTCTGAAGCACTTGGTGGCACGCCAGTTCATGGGGCTGAATGGTCGCTTGCCGCGGCTCGCAAGAGGGATCCCCCTAAGATGAATGAGACGAACAAAAACGCCTTTGATCTGATCGTCGTCGGTGGCGGCATGGTGGGCTCCGCGCTGGCCTGCGCGGTGGCCGAACAGGGCCTTCAGGTCTGTGTGCTGGAGGCACGGGAGCCGCAGCGGCAGTGGCCCGCCGACGAGATCGACCTGCGAGTCTCCGCCCTGACCCGGGCCTCGCAGCGCATTCTGGAGAATCTGGGGGCCTGGGGGCGGATGAGTCAGTTGCGCATCAGCCCCTATAGTGAGATGCGCGTCTGGGATGCCGACGGCTTTGGTAAGATCCACTTCAGCGCCGCCGAGGTGGGTGAGGACAACCTTGGCCATATCGTCGAAAACCGCGTCACCCAGCTGGCCCTGTGGGAGCGGCTGGCGACCTTTGCCAACCTCACCCGCATCTGCCCGGCAGCACCGGTGAGCGAGCTGATCCTCGGTGAGAACCCTGCGCTGGTGCTGGAAGATGGCCGCCGGTTGCAGGCGGATCTGGTGGTGGCGGCGGACGGCCGGGATTCGCAGATCCGCCAGCTGGCCGCCATCGGCACCAAAGGCTGGGACTACGACCAGCATGCCATCGTCGCCACTATCCGTCCGCAGCAGCACCACCAATTCACCGCCTGGCAGCGTTTCATGCCCACCGGGCCGCTGGCGTTTCTGCCGCTCGACGACGGGCGCTGCTCCATCGTTTGGTCCGCTGCGCCGCTGCAGGCCCGTGAACTGATGGCGCTGGACGATGCCGCCTTCTGCCGGGAGCTGACCCGCGCCAGCGAATCGATCCTCGGCGAGGTACTGGAGGTCGGGCCACGGGGCTGCTTCCCGCTGCGTCTCGGCCATAGCGAGACCTATATCCGCGAGGGGCTGGCGCTGGTGGGGGATGCGGCCCACGCGATCCACCCGCTGGCCGGGCAGGGGGTGAATCTGGGCTTTCTCGATGCCGCAACCTTGGCCGAGGTGCTGATCGAAGCGCGCTCGGCCGGGCGGCCGATCGGCGCCTTTGCCACCCTGCGCCGCTATGAGCGAGCGCGTAAGGGGAGCAATATGGCGATGCTGGGGGCGATGGATGGTTTCAAGCGGCTCTTCAGCAACCAGATTCTGCCGCTGAAACTGGCACGCAACCTAGGCCTGAATCTCGCCGATCACGCCGGGCCGCTGAAGCAGTTGATGGTGCGTCGTGCGATGGGCATGGTCGGCGAGCTTCCCGCGCTGGCCCGTTGAGCAGTTAAGTAGATATAGGGCGGCCTGCGACCGTCGCGTGGCATCGATTGAGATCAAGAAGAATGTCGGGCCGTGCCCGACCTACACATGCGCCATCGTCGATTGCCGGGCGAATAGCCTAGTTTTATACCGGGATCTACGCTGCTGACGGCCTGGCAAGGCTTACTCGACAGCGGTATAGTCCTTGGCTCGACCCGATACCCCGTGGGAGAGCTCGGCAGAGGCCGACGCCGAAGGCGCAAATCCGCCCGGAATCGCTCAGGCAAAAGGACCGCGGGGAGTGGGAGCTAGGCTCCCGGGTCGACTCTGGAGAGCGGTCATGAGACCCACCGACGGGGCAGGGGCCGGTAAGCCGGTTTCAAACTCTCAGGTTTTGGACAGAGGGGCGGCGCGGGACACTGGTGTTCCGCGCCGCCTTTTTGCGTTTTGGCCGGGAGAATGCCGATGGGAAAACAGACACCGCTCTACCAGAGCCACCAGAAGATGGGGGCGCGTATCGTGCCCTTCGGCGGCTGGGATATGCCGCTTCACTACGGCTCGCAGCTCGACGAGCACCACCAGGTCCGCCAGGATGCGGGGATGTTCGATGTCAGCCATATGTGCGTGGTCGATCTCAAAGGCGCCGGCGTGCGCCCCTTTCTGCAGCGACTACTGGCCAACGATGTGGCGCGCCTGCAGCGCCCGGGCAAGGCGCTCTACTCCTGCATGCTGAATGAGCAGGGCGGGGTGGTGGACGACCTGATCGTCTACTTCCTGCGCGATGACTGGTATCGCTTAGTGGTCAACGCCGGCACCAGCGATAAGGATCTGGCCTGGATGGAGCTCCATGCTGCCGACTTCAAGCTGCAGATCACCCCTCGGCGCGATCTGGCGATGATCGCGGTGCAGGGTCCCAATGCCTGTGAAAAGGCGCTGCCGCTGCTGCCGGCTGAGATGCGGGATGCCGTCGCCGCACTCAAACCCTTCAATGCCGCTCCCGGCGAGAGCTGGTTTGTCGCCCGCACCGGCTACACCGGCGAGGATGGTTTCGAGATCATGCTGCCTGCGGCACAGGCCTCCGGGCTCTGGCAGCAGCTGGCGGATGCCGGGGTTGCCCCCTGTGGGCTGGGTGCGCGGGATACCCTGCGGCTGGAGGCGGGGATGAACCTCTATGGCTCCGATATGGACGAGGTGCAGTCGCCGCTTGAATCCGGTCTCGGCTGGACCGTTGTCTGGGAGCCTGCCGAGCGCCAATTTATCGGCCGCGAGGCGATCGAGGCGCAGCGCGATGACGCACACAAGCAGCGTTTTATCGGGCTGCTGCTGCGCGGCCGCGGTGTGCTGCGCAATCACCTCAAGCTGTTCGACGGTGAGCGGCAGATCGGCGAGATCACCTCTGGTGGCTTCTCCCCGACCCTGCAGCGCGCCATCGCCCTGGCACGGGTGAGCGCAGGGATCGGCGAACATTGCGAGGTGGAGATCCGTGGCAAGCGGGTTGCCGTTGAGGTGGTTAAACCGCCCTTCGTGCGTAATGGCAAGGTCCTCGTATCAGTATAGAATCTAGTCTCCAAACTCTATCCAGATAAAGAAGGAAACAAACATGAGCAACACACCGAGCGATCTGCGCTACAGCAAGTCTCACGAATGGGTGCGCAACGAGGGTGACGGTAGCGTTACGATCGGCATCACCGAGCATGCCCAGGAGCTGCTGGGCGACATGGTGTTTGTCGAGCTGCCTGAGGTGGGCGATAGCCTCGATATTGAGGATGAAGTGGCGGTGGTCGAGTCGGTCAAGGCGGCGTCTGATGTTTACAGTCCGGTGGCCGGTGAGGTGATTGCGGTCAATGAGGCGCTCAACGATACGCCGGAGGCCATCAATGAAGATCCCTACGGCGATGGCTGGATCTACAAGGTGAAGCTGGCGGATGCGGCCCAGCTGGATGCGCTGATGGATGCCGAGGCCTACCAGGCGCAGGTCGCCGAAGAAGAGTAACACTGGAGCGGATATGCCGTTTATTCCCCATAGCGAAGCCGAGACTCGCGAGATGCTCGCCGTCATCGGCGTCAGTGATCTCGATGCCCTGTTCGATGAGATCCCTGCAAGCCTGCGTTGCGGCGAGCTGGAGCAGATCCCGGAGGGGCTGTCGGAAATGCAGGTGGGTCAGCTGATGGGCAGTCGCGCCCGCCAGGATGGTCAGCCGCTCTGCTTCATTGGCGCCGGTGCCTACGATCACCACATTCCGGCGGCGGTCTGGCAGCTGGTCTCTCGCGGCGAATTTTACAGCGCTTATACCCCTTACCAGGCGGAGGCGAGCCAGGGCACCCTGCAGCTGCTCTACGAGTATCAGTCGATGATGAGCGCGCTGACCGGCATGGATGTCTCCAATGCCTCACTCTACGATGGCGCCTCCGGTCTGGCTGAGGCGGTGTTGATGGCGGTGCGGGGGAATCGCAAGTCCAAATCGAAGCGCATTCTGATGCCACGCAGTCTGCACCCCGCCTATCGCCGGGTGACCGACAATATCGTGCGCAATCAGGGTATCGAGCTGGTCGAGGTTGGTTTCGACGGCAATACCGGGCAGATCGACCAGGCGGCGCTGGAGGTCCATGCCGGTGAGGACTTCGCTGCGCTGGTGATCCCCCAGCCCAACTTCTTCGGCGTGCTCGAGCCGGTAGATGCGCTGGTCGACTGGGCCCATGCCAACGGCATGCTTGCCATCGCGGTGGTCAACCCGCTGGCGATCTCGGTGCTGCAGCCGCCCGGTGAGTGGGGTGAGTCGGGGGGCGATATCTGCTGTGGCGAGGGTCAGCCATTGGGCGTCCCGCTCGCTTCCGGCGGCCCCTATTTTGGCTTCCTCTGCTGCAGTCAGAAGCTGGTGCGGCAGATGCCGGGGCGCATCATCGGCCGCACCGTCGATCTGGATGGCAAGCCTGGCTACACGCTGACCTTGCAGGCGCGGGAGCAGCATATCCGCCGCTCCAAGGCGACCTCCAACATCTGTACCAACCAGGGTTTGATGATCACTGCGGCGACCATCCACATGGCGCTGCTGGGAGCTGAAGGGCTGGAGCGGGTTGCCGCCGCCAGTCATCAGAATACCCAGGCGCTGAGTCAGGCGCTCTGTCAGCTGCCGGGGGTGGAACCGATCTTCTCTGGTCCGATATTCCATGAGCGGGCGCTACGTTTGCCACTGCCGGTGAAAAACGCACTGCGCTCCCTCGCGGCCCACAATCTGCTGGGCGGCTTCGACCTCGGCGACGACTACCCCGAACTGGGCGAGGCGCTGTTGGTCTGTGCCACCGAGAAGCACACGGAAGAAGAGATCGCGCAGTACCAGAACAAACTACAGCGGGTGATCCAGGCCCAGACCAAGCCGGGCTGTAAACTGCAGCCGAAGGATTGGTAGCGCCGCTGACGGCGCGAACAGAATGACAGATACTTCGCGCCGCGAGCGGCGCTCCTACGGAAGAGATAGAGCAGAGCGAAACCGATGTTGATCTACGAACAGTCATCCGATGGTCGCCGGGCGGTGGCCCAAGCGCCTCTTCAGCGGGCCTCTCTGCAGACCATTCCTGCAGAGTTTCGGCGCAAAAAATCGGCCGTCCTACCGCAAGTCTCGGAGATGCAGACGGTGCGCCACTATACGCGGCTGTCGCAGAAGAACTTCTCCATCGACACCCAGTTCTATCCGCTCGGTTCCTGCACCATGAAATACAACCCGCGTGGCTGTAACGAGCAGGCGATGTTGCCGGGCTTCCTCGCCCGCCACCCCTATGCGCCGGAGAGCCACAGCCAGGGTTTTATGGCCTGCCTGTTCGATCTGCAGGAGTTGCTCAAGGAGGTCACCGGTATGTATGCGGTGTCGCTCTCGCCGGCAGCCGGCGCCCAGGGTGAGTTCGCCGGGGTGGCGATGATCCGCGCCTACCATGATGCCCGTGGCGACCGCGAGCGGTGCGAGATCCTGGTCCCCGACGCAGCGCATGGCACCAATCCCGCCTCGGCGGTGATGTGTGGTTACAAGGTGCGCGAGATCCCGACTGGGGCCAACGGCGATATCGATCTGGAAGCACTGAAACAGGTGCTGGGGCCGCAGACTGCCGGCATCATGCTCACTAATCCCTCCACCCTGGGCGTGTTTGAGCGGCGCATCGAGGAGATTGCCGCGCTGGTGCATCAGGCGGGTGGTCTACTCTACTACGACGGTGCCAATCTGAATGCGATTCTCGGCAAGGTGCGTCCCGGCGACATGGGTTTCGATGTGATCCACATGAACCTGCACAAGACCTTCTCCACCCCCCACGGTGGCGGTGGTCCCGGTGCCGGGCCGGTGGGGGTGAGCGAGCGGCTGGAGCCCTATCTGCCGGTGCCGATGGTGGCGCAAGATGGTCAGGACTACGTCTGGCTGAGCGAGGCGCAGCGCCCCGATTCGATCGGCCGTCTCTCCGCCTTTGCCGGCAACGCCGGCATCCTGCTGCGTGCCTACATCTACGCCCGCATGCTGGGGCGCGAGGGCATGCATCGGGTGGCAGAGTTCTCCACGCTCAACGCCAACTACCTGATGAAACGCCTCACCGAGGCAGGTTTTGATGCTGCCTATCCGCAGCGGCGCGCCAGCCATGAGTTTATCCTCACTCTCAGGCGCCAGGCGAAAGAGCAGGGCGTGAATGCAATGGATTTTGCCAAGCGCATGCTCGACTTTGGTGTGCATGCCCCCACCACCTACTTCCCGCTGCTGGTGCCCGAGTGTCTGCTGATCGAGCCCACCGAGACCGAGACCCGCGAGGAGCTGGATCACTTCGTCGAGGTGCTGAAGCAGATTCAGCAGGAGGCGGAGACGGATGCGCAGCGGCTCAAGCAGGCCCCCTATTCGCTGCCGGTGCGACGCCTCGATGATGTGCGCGCGGCCCGCGAGCTGGATCTGGCTTGGCGTCCGGGCGGGGTGTGAAACGGGGCCCCCTCTGCTGCTATGGATTATCCGGCATTTAAATATGGCAGACGCATAGGTCGGGCCGTGCCCGACACTATCCGTGATTTTAATCGACTCCAGATGGCGGCCGTGGGCCGCCCTATCTCCGTAACTCACAGTCTTTTGTCGGCGGTCGTCGGCAGGCCGCCCCCCACCAAACAGGAAATTCTATGTCTGCACTGATCTGCGGCTCGTTCGCCTTCGACACCATCATGGTCTTCCATGACCACTTCAAGAACCACATCCTGCCGGAGCAGGTACACATCCTCAATGTCTCCTTTCTGGTGCCCGATATGCGCCGTGAGTTTGGTGGCTGTGCCGGCAACATCGCCTACAACCTGAAGCTGCTGGGCGGTGACGGCCGTCCGGCCGGTACTGTAGGGACCGACTTTGGTCCCTACGCGGAGTGGATGGATGGCAACGGCATCAGCCGTGATCAGATCAAGGTGATCGACGACGCCTACACTGCCCAGGCCTACATCACCACCGATAATGACGATAATCAGATCACTGCCTTCCACCCCGGTGCGATGAACCATGCCCATGAGATCGACGTGGGCAAGGTGGATGGGGTGACCCTTGGCATGGTCTCGCCAGATGGCCGTCAGGGGATGATTGATCATGCCCGGCAGTTTGCCGAAGCGGGCATTCCTTTCATCTTTGACCCGGGTCAAGGTATGCCGATGTTCGATGGCAATAATCTGCTTGAGTTCGCCGAGCAGGCCAGCTGGCTCGCCTTCAACGACTACGAGGCGCGCCTGATGGAGGAGCGCACCGGCAAGACGCCGGAGCAGCTGGCGGAGATGGTCGAGGCGGTGATCGTCACCCGCGGTGGCGAGGGTTCCCATATCTACACCAAGGATCGCTGTTTCGATATCCCGGTGGCCAGCGCCAAGGCGCTGCTCGATCCCACCGGTTGTGGCGATGCCTTCCGTGCCGGGTTAGTCTACGGCCTGATGAACGGCATGGACTGGGAGACCACCGGACGCATTGCCTCGCTGATGGGGGCCTACAAGATCGAGCAGGCGGGGACCCAGAACCACGTCTTTACCCGGGAGGAGTTTGCCGCCCGCTTCAAGCAAGCGTTCGACTACTCCTTCGAATAGCTAATCAGGAACAAGATGAGCGGACACTTCAACGACAGCGGTTTCGTGCCGCTCAACATCGCGGTGCTGACCCTGTCGGATTCACGCACAGAGGAGACCGACAAGTCGGGGCTGATCCTCAAGGAGCGCGCCCTGGAGGCGGGCCACCGGGTGGTGGAGAAGGCGATCGTGCCGGACGATGTCTATCAGATGCGGGCGATCGTCTCGCGCTGGATCGCCGACGACGATGTGCACATCATTATCAGCACCGGCGGCACCGGCATCACCGGCGCGACAGCACCCCGGAAGCGCTGCAGCCGCTGTTCGATAAGTCGATCGAGGGCTTTGGTGAGCTGTTCCGCACCATCTCCCTAGAGGAGATCGGCGCCTCGGCGATTCAGTCTCGGGCGATCTCGGGGCTGGCCAACGGCACCCTGATCTTCTGTCTGCCTGGCTCCACTGGTGCCTGCCGTACCGGCTGGGACAAAATCCTCAAGGAGCAGCTCGACCACCGCACCCGTCCCTGTAATTTTGCCCAGATGTTCCCTCGCCTGCTGGAGAGCTGAGGCATACTTAGATCGATCCTTTCCGGAGATTGCATTGCCATGAGTAGTTGTGACTGTGACCATCACGCCGCAGGGCCAAAGCTGAAGCCCATCGAAGAGGCGCTTGAGTTTCTGCTGCAGCGCGCCAAGCCGATCAGCGATATCGAGAGCGTCCCCACCGGTGAGGCATTGGGTCGGGTATTAGCCGCTCCGGTAGTCAGTCAGGTGACGGTGCCGCCTTGGAATAACAGCGCGATGGATGGCTACGCGGTGCGGGTTGCTGATCTTGATGGCGAGCGGCCACGGCTGCCGGTCTCACAGCGTATCCCCGCCGGTGCCTGCGGCAGTGAGCTGGAGCCGGGTACCGCGGCACGCATCTTCACCGGCGCGCCAGTACCGCCGGGTGCCGATGCGGTGGTGATACAGGAGGTCTGCGAGGTCGATGGCGAGGATGTAATCATCACTGAGTGCCCCAAGCCGGGTGCCAACATCCGTCTCGCCGGTGAGGATATCGAGCAGGGCGCCGAGGTGGTTGCCGCCGGTACCCGCCTGGCGCCGCAACATCTGGGGCTGGCCGCCTCGGTCGGCGTGGCCGAGCTACAGGTCTATCGCCGCCTCAAGGTGGCGGTGTTCTCCAGCGGTGATGAGCTGGTGATGCCGGGCGGCGAGCTCGGTCCGGGGCAGATCTACAACTCCAATCAGTTCACCCTGGGGGGACTGCTGCAGGCGCTGGGCTGTGAGGTGGTGCAGCTCGGCATCGTCGAAGATACCTTCGATGCCACCTGCGAGGCGCTGTCCCGTGGTGCGGAGATGGCTGATCTGGTGGTCGCCTCCGGCGGGGTCTCGGTGGGCGAGGAGGATCACGTCAAGCCAGCGGTGGAGAAGCTCGGCTCTCTCGATCTGTGGAAGATTGCGATCCGCCCCGGTAAACCGCTCGCCTTTGGTCATATCGGCGAGACTCCGTTCATCGGCACGCCCGGCAATCCAGTGTCGCTGTTTGTTACCTTCTGTGTCTTCGCCCGTCCCTACATTCTCCGATCCCAGGGGGTGGCGGGAGATCTGCAGCCGAAAGAGGTGAGTGCGGCGGCGGCCTTCGACTGGAAAAAGGCGGAGAAACGTCGCGAGTATGCCCGTGCCCGACTGGTCTCGGGTGCGGCGGGGGAGTTGCAGGTGGAGCTCTATCCAAGTCGCTCCTCAGGGGTGCTCAGCTCTGTCGCCTGGGCCGATGGGCTAGTGGTGATCCCGGAGGGGCGTACCTTCAGTCGTGGTGAGCCAGTCCGCTTCATTCCTTATACTGAGTTGATGTCATGATCCAGATACGTTTTTTTGCCCGGCTGCGCGAAATGCTGGAGGTGGAGTCGGAGCAGATGGAGTTGGCGGGCATGGCGACCATCGCAGATGTGGTGGAGCAGCTACAGCAGCGCGGAGGTGTCTGGCAGCAGGCCTTCGGTGGTGGCAATACGGTGATGATGGCGCTAAATCAAGAGATGGCCTCGGCTGAGAGTGCGGTCGCCGATGGCGACGAGGTAGCCTTCTTTCCGCCGGTTACGGCGGCTGAGGCGTGGCGATGAACGAGATCCGGGTGCAGAGCGAGCCGTTTGACCCCAATGTCGAGGTCGACCTACTGCGTAACCATAGCCCCTCGATCGGTGGTGTGGTCAGTTTTATCGGTCAGGTGCGCGATTTCAACGACGACGATATGGTGCTGGCGATGACCCTGGAGCACTACCCGGGCATGACCGAGAAGGCGTTGGCCGCGATCGTCGATGAGGCCAATGCGCGCTGGGAGTTGATGGGGGTGCGGGTGGTGCATCGGGTCGGGCGGATGTTGCCAAAGGATCCGATTGTGTTGGTGGCGGTGGCCAGCTCGCATCGTGGCGAGGCCTTCCAGGCCTGTGAATTCATCATCGACTATCTGAAGACCCGCGCTCCCTTCTGGAAGCGTGAGGAGAGCGTTGAGGGTGCTCGCTGGGTCGATGCGCGGGAGAGTGACGATCACGCGGAGGCGCGCTGGAAGGGGTGAACGCTCCCAGCGCCTGTGGATTTTGCTTCAATTTGCCAGGCTTTCGGCGAGGATCTGACGAGTCTCACTGCTTGCCTTGGCCATTACCTCTTCGATCTTGCCGCCAAACAGCCGTGACATCAGCCCGGTATTTACCTCAGCTACCCGCACCTCACCCTGAGATGTCTCGTAGATGCTGATGCGGCAGGGCATCAGGGCCGAGACGTGCTTGTTGCTATCGTCGCTGAGGATTTCGTAGGCGTATCCCGGCTGGCAGAGTGACAGCACCTTGATCCGGTTGATGCCCTTGTAGCCCTCCTTGTCGAGTGATTTCTGGATGTTGTAGACCTTGGGCTGGACCCAGCCGTGGGCGGTGATTGAGTCACGGATGGTGGTTACGGTCTGCTCAAAACCGAGCGGGCTGTTGTGAACGCGGATCATCGCCTGTGGTAATGTGATCCAGAGGGTGCCAGCGGTGAGCAGTATCCCTGTAAAAAGGCCGCCGGCGAAGGTGAGATAACGGGATTTCATGCTGCACCTCCCGGTTGTTGTTGTGAAGGCAAAAGCGCATTGGCTTCTCTATTATATAATTATATTAGAAAGTTTTAATTATTCTATTTGCAGGCGCCTTCTCTCCGATTTTCATCGGAGAGCGAACGAAGTGGAATCGCTTCATAGTAAGGTATTGGGGCTGATCTCTGTGATGCGGCTGGATGGAGTGTCTGATTGTCGGTGGAGTCGTGGATGGATATGGTGGAATCATGCAAGCTTGGCGGCTTGCGATTCGCCTGGGAGGACTGCCCAGGATGGGGGGGCAGGGAGGCCGGGGTTGCTCCACCCCGGCCTGTAGATCTATTTTTGGCTGTGAAGCATCGCCTGTTCGAAGATGCTGCGTTTGATCCGGCTGCGAATCGGTTCAGGCAAGCTGTTCCAGGTCTTGGCTACCTCCACGCTCTCTGGGTCCAGTTCAGAGCTGGACTTCTCGCCAAACATGAGCCAAGCGGGGTTGACGTCCAGCACGGCGGCGATTTGATCGATCTTGCGTGGGCGCAGACTCTTGCCGTTTTCGATCTTCTGGATCACGGCCTGGTTGGTGCCGGCCCGGAGGGCGAGTTCTTCCTGCGTCCAGCCGCGTTCCCGGCGTTTCCTGCGAAGTCTTGAGCCTAGTGTGTCCATAGAGCGAGGAATGTAGGTTTCAAAGTATTGTGCATGTGCGTATGCCATATTGGTTCCCTGTCGTGGTCGAGGTCAGTTGAGCAATTCGTTCTGACCTAGATAACGACCTGAGAATCAAAATCTTGACACTCTGCAAATCGTTGACGCGTTCTTTGTGAAGCTCATTCCAGTAGACCAAAATAATGAGAACTGGTTCACAAAATACTATCACATGGATAGTAGCTGATAACGTTTTCGCTAGTCGTTTAGGTGGTTTGAGAATTTTTATTCCTTAAGGATCTGACAAGATGTTGACCTACCCCGAAATCGATCCTGTTGTGTTCGCCTTGGGCCCGCTCAAAGTGCACTGGTATGGGGTCATGTATCTCATTGCCTTTTGGTTTGGATGGTGGCTGGGGCGGCTGCGTGCCGCGCGAAAAAATAGTGGCTGGACCCTGGAGCAGGTCGATGATCTGGTTTTTTATATCGTCCTGGGTGTGGTGTTAGGGGGGCGGCTTGGTTACATGCTCTTTTATGGTTGGCCCCGCCTGATCGAAGATCCGCTGATGCTGCTGCGGGTCTGGGAGGGAGGGATGGCCTTCCACGGCGGCCTGCTGGGGGTGATTACAGCGATGTGGCTGTTTGCCAGGAAGCACAACAAGCCTTTCTTTGAGGCGACCGATTTCCTGGCGCCGCTGGTGCCGACTGGGTTGGCAGCGGGACGGATTGGTAATTTTATTAATGCGGAGCTGTGGGGAGCGCCCACAAGTCAGCCTTGGGGGATGCAGGTCTCCTGCCAGGTGGCGCCCGACCTTTGTAGCCGGGTGGGGAGCTTGGCGGAGGGGCTCTATTCAGTTCCGGTGCATCCGAACCAGCTCTATGAATTCCTGCTGGAGGGGGTGTTGCTGTTTCTGGTTCTCTGGCTCTTCTCTCTGCGGCCCCGGCCGCGCATGGCAGCCTCTGGCTTGTTCCTGCTCAGTTATGGCATCTTCCGCTCTCTGATCGAGCTGGTGCGGATGCCGGATGCGCATATCGGATATCTGGCGTTTGACTGGCTAACCATGGGGCAGTTGCTGTCATTGCCGATGATTATTGCAGGGGCCATCCTTATTCTGTTGGCCTATCGCAATCGTGGAAATCTGGAAGGCTGAAATGAAACAATATCTTGATCTGATGCGGCATGTGCGTGACCAAGGCGTCACCAAGGGCGATCGCACCGGCACCGGCACCCGCAGCGTGTTCGGTTATCAGATGCGTTTTGATCTCGCTGAAGGCTTTCCGGCACTGACCACCAAGAAGCTCCACCTGCGCTCGATTATCCACGAACTGCTCTGGTTCCTGCAGGGCGACACCAATATCCGTTACCTGAAGGAAAACGGAGTCAGAATCTGGGACGAGTGGGCGGACGAAAACGGCGATCTGGGGCCGGTTTACGGTTACCAGTGGCGTTCCTGGCCCGTACCTGACGGCGGAAGTATCGACCAGATCAGCCTGCTGCTGGAGCAGCTGAAGAGTAACCCCGACTCCCGCCGCCACATCATTACCGCCTGGAATCCGGCCGATGTGGAGCAGATGGCGCTACCACCCTGCCATTGCCTGTTCCAGTTCTATGTGGCGGAGGGGCGGCTCTCCTGCCAGCTCTATCAGCGCAGTGCGGATATCTTCCTCGGGGTGCCCTTCAATATCGCCTCCTATGCGCTGCTGACCATGATGATGGCGCAGGTCAGTGGACTACAGCCGGGGGAGTTTATCCACACCTTTGGCGATGCCCACCTCTACTCGAATCATCTGGAACAGGTGGAGTTGCAGCTTGGCCGTGAGCCGCGCCCCTTGCCGACCATGCGCATCAATCCTGAGGTGAGAGACCTGTTCGCCTTCCGGTATGAAGATTTCGAGCTGCTCGACTATGATCCACATCCGCACATCAAGGCGCCGGTAGCAGTTTAAGCGGCGCGCCTGTAAGATGCGGCGGCATGCAAGCCGCCGCCCCGAAAATCTCCATCATCGCTGCGATGGCGCGGAACCGGGTTATCGGCCGTCACAATCGGATGCCCTGGCATTTGCCGGCGGATCTCAGGCACTTCAAGGCGCTGACTATCGGCAAGCCGATCGTGATGGGACGCAAGACTTGGGAATCCTTGCCTGGCCTGCTGCCCGATCGTCCGCACATCGTGGTTACCCACAACCCAAGCTACTACGCCGAAGGTTGCACCCTGGTGCACTCCATCGACGAGGCGATAGCGGCCGCCGGTGAGGTGGAGGAGATTATGGTCGTCGGTGGCGGGGCATTTTATGCGGAGATTCTGCCGCGGGTGGGGCGGATCTATCTGACCCTGGTGGATGCCGAGATCGAGGGTGATACCCTGTTCCCCGACCTCGATATGGCTGAGTGGGTCGAATGCTCGCGTGAGCGTCATCCCGCGGATGAGAAGAACACCTATCCCTACAGTTTCATCGTCCTCGAGCGGAAATGATCACTGTTGGGTAGGAGCGCCGCTTTGCGGCGCGAAACCCGCCTATTCGCGCTGCGAGCAGCGCTCCTTCCGTTGTTTCGGCTTTAATCCTCGCCCTGCTCGCTGCCGCCGCCTTGGGGCGCATGCTCCAGGATCCGGTCGGCCATGCGTGAGAAGGGCAGGCTCTGGATCCACACCGTGCCGCTGCCGCTGAGGGTGGCGAGAAAGATCCCCTCGCCGCCAAACAACATCGACTTGAGTCCGCCTGACATCTCGATGCTGTAGTCGATGCCCTCGGTGAAACCAACCAGACAGCCGGTATCGACCCGTAAGGTTTCGCCGTTCAGCTGCTTCTCCACTACCGTGCCGCCGGCCTGGATGAAGGCGGTGCCGTCCCCCTCCAGGCTCTGCAGGATGAAGCCCTCGCCACCGAACAGGCCGCTGCCGAGCTTTTTTGTAAAGGCGATGCCGAGCTTGGTGCCGAGGGCGGCGCAGAGGAAGGCATCTTTCTGGCAGATCACCTTACCGCCGAGGGCAGCCAGGTTGAGCGGTATCACACTGCCGGGAAAGGGGGCGGAGAAGGCGACCTTGCGCTTGCCGGCGGAGCCTGAGTGGGTGAAATGGGTGGTGAACAGCGACTCGCCGGTGATCATGCGCTTGCCGGCGCTGAATAGCTTACCGAAGATGCCCTGGTCCGGGTTGGAGCCATCTCCCATCTTGGTCTCGAAGCTGATCTCCTGCTCCAGGTAGGTCATGGCGCCCGCCTCGGCGATAACGGTCTCGCCCGGGTCGAGCTCCACCTCCACCAGTTGCAGGTCATGGCCAAGGATCTGGTAATCAATGTCATGGGCTCGCATCTCGATTCTCCCAATTGTTGTTTGTCGGCTGGAGGGGTGTTCCGCCCGCTATTCGTCGCCTGGGGTTAAGCTGGGTGTGCAGTCGCTCTGCTGCACGGTTGGCGGTTTCTTCTTGTGCGGCCGCAGTGCGGTGAGTGTGCCGCCCCAAAGGCAGCCGCTGTCGACGCACCAGGTGTTATCTGTATGCTGGTAGCCCAGGGTCGACCAGTGACCAAAGATGATTTGATCGTTGCGGCTGGCGCGCCCCGGCACTTTGAACCAAGGGAGCAGTGACGGGTCTGCGGAGCCTGGTGCGCCCTTCTCACGCAGCGCCAGTTGGCCATCCGGGGTGCAGAAGCGCAACCGGGTGAAGCAGTTGGCGATGAAGCGCAGCCGGTCGAGGCCCCTGAGATCGTCTGACCAGCGGTCCGGTTCGTTGCCATACATGGCGTGACAGAATTCATGGAAGCGAGGCCCCTGCAACGCGGCCTCCAGCTCCCGCGCGCGCTGCATTGCGGTAGGGATATCCCACTGCGGTGGCAGTCCGGCATGGATGATGCTGTAGCCACGTTTTTTGTTGTGGTACATCACTCGCTGATGGCGCAGCCAGTGCAACAACTCCTCGCGGTCTTTCGCGAGCAGAATTGGCTCTAGGCTGCCGTGTTTGTAGTGGCGCTTGTTGCCTTGGGATAGGGCTAGCAGGTGCAGGTCGTGATTGCCGAGCACGGTGACTGCGCTGCGCCCAAGTGATTTGACAAAACGCAGTACCTCGAGGGATTGAGGGCCGCGGTTGACTAGGTCGCCGGCAAACCAGAGACGGTCTTTGGCAGGATCAAAGCGGATCTGCTCGAGCAGCCGCTGTAACTCGTCGTAACACCCCTGAATATCGCCGATTGCCCAGACCGCCATAGCCTTCCTGATGCTTGTGGAAAAGGCGTTCGATTATACCGTTTCTCTGCCAGGCTGGGAGGGGATGCGTTTGCGCAGGTCGATAAAGCGAAACCAACCGTTGCTGCCGGCCTCGCGGTTGCGCACGACTTCCAGTTCGGGGCAGCGCGACAGTAACTGCTCGAATACCACGTTGGTACGGGTGGCGACTAGCCCCAACAGTGGACTGATGGCGCGCCGCAGTGGTGCCAGCTGGCTGGGGCGCAGGAATTTGTCGAAGATGTGGATCTGCCCGCCCGGGCGCAGCACCCGACAGGCCTCCTGCAGCGCCAGCTCAGGTTTGGGCACCACCGCCAGGATCAGGTGCATCACCACCCGGTCAAAGCTGGCGTCGGCGTAAGGCAGCTGCATCGCGTTGCCTTGTTCCAGTTTGATCTCCACCCGATGTTGCTCAGCGCGGCTGCGTGCCCGCTTGAGCATCGCTGGAGTCAGGTCGATGCCGGTGTAGCTCGGGCCGGCTGGGAGATGGGGGATATCAAGGCCGCTGCCGATGCCAGGGATCAGGATCGATTCGTGCCCCGCCCCGCGCAGCGCCAGCAGGCTCTCGCAGCGTTTATCGTGAAACGCGCGATCGACAAACAGATCGTAGATCGGCGCCCATAGGGTGTAGCTGTATCTGAGGCTCAATGGAGGCTGCCGGGGCGCTGCAGCACAAACAGCGGGATGCTCGCCTCGAAGGGGTTGCCCTCCGGATCGACCATCTCGTAGCTCCCTTCCATGCTGCCGACCGGGGTGTCGAGCACGGTGCCGCTAGTGTAGCGGAATGCCTCTCCCGGGTTGAGATGAGGTTGTTCGCCTACCACGCCATCCCCCTTGACCTCCTGAATCTTGCCGTTGGCATCGGTGATGATCCAGTGGCGCTTCATCAGGCGGGCGGCCTGCAGCCCATCGTTGCGGATGGTGATGGTGTAGGAGAAGACATAGCGGCGCGACTCGGGGTTCGACTGCGACTCTACGTAACGGGTTTCAACCTCGATGTCGATCAAGTTAGTGCCTGGTTTCATCAATTTGGTATTCAAAAAGGGGGCACCCAAGATTACTGAGCACGGCCCTTGAGCGCAATGCTCCTGGGGTCAAGAAACACATCGTATGGCCGATTAGGTCTCAATGGGAACAGAAATCTGGAGATATGTGATGCGCTGCTGTGTAGCCTTGATAAGTTTGGTGTTGGCGATGCCGCTGGCCGCCTTGGAGCCGGGCCAGGAGTTGGTGGCCGCCGCCGCTGCGGGTCGGGTGGAGAAGGTGCGGGATCTGCTTTCCCAGGGGGTCGATGCCAACAGCAAGTATTCGACCGGGCGCAGCGCGATTCAGCTGGCGGCATTCAACGGCAACATCAAGACGGTGCGATCCCTGCTTGCCGCCGGTGCCGATCCCGCCCTGGCTGATGCCCGTGGCATTACACCACTGATGGATGCGGCGGCGTTTGCTCACCCCAAGGTTGTGGGGTTGCTGATCCAGGCTGGGGTGGATGTGAATGCCAAGGACAATACCGGCAACTCGGCCCTGAGTCTGGCGAAAAAGGGCGGACACAGTCGGGTGGCCGAGCTGCTCATGGCGGCGGGGGCGGTGGAAGAGGCTGCTCCGGAGGAGGGGGCCGAGGGTGAGGCAGACATGGCAGAGCAGGGTAAGGCGGACAAAAAGAAATAGTCGTGGCCATTTTGACTTGTTCTGAACCTTATACCCTGCATTTTTTAGGGATTAAACTTCCTGAGCTGACCGTTAACCGGTCAGCTGTGAACTGAGTCGTGGTTCCTAAAAATGGTGACACCGTACACTGGTATCCAACAATAACGAGGAGGGTTTAAGATATGCAGAGAGACTCAACAATAAGTCGCAAGCCCGATTTCCTGATTACCCTGGTGGCAGTGGTGTTGATCGGGGTGCTGGTCACTATCTCATTCCAGTTCTAATGCGGCGGCCATCAGGACCGCTGATCTGAAAATGGCCTGAGAGACAAGTCGTAACGCCCACCCAGGGGGGAGTGCCGTAGGCACTGGGCGCGGGTGGCGAGTTTCTCAGGTCATCCTCAATACCTGCCGGCGTCGCCGGTGCGATACAGTGTCCCGATTCCCAATCATCCCGGCTGATATGATAGATTGCCGCCTTTTCAATCATCAGGTGGCAGGCTATGAGTGAAAAGCGACGTGTCGGTGTGGTCGGTGTCGGATATCTGGGCCGTTTTCATGCCCTTATCTATTCGCGTATGCCTGACGTGGAGCTGGTTGGGGTGGTGGACAACGACTGGGAGCGGGCGCAGCAGGTGGCTGAAGAGGCCGGCTGCGATGCGTTGCGTGCCCCCCGTGATCTGCTCGAACGGGTCGATGCGGTGAGTGTGGTGGTGCCCACCAGCCTGCATCTTGAGATCGCCCGGCCATTTCTCGAGCGTGGTGTCGCGATGCTGCTGGAGAAACCGATCGCCTCCACGGTAGAACAGGGCGCCGAGATTGTGCGTCTTGCTGAAGCCTCCGGGGCG
The DNA here is from genome assembly GCF_000224455.1 of endosymbiont of Riftia pachyptila (vent Ph05). Lineage (NCBI taxonomy): Bacteria > Pseudomonadati > Pseudomonadota > Gammaproteobacteria > endosymbiont of Riftia pachyptila. The sequence goes on along the minus strand of NZ_AFOC01000003.1, from coordinate 41,458 downwards.
CTGCTGCAGATCGGCCATCTGGAGCGCTTCAATGCCGGGGTGATGGCGCTGGCAGAGCGCATCAGCAAGCCGCGCTTCATCGAGGCCCACCGCATGGGTGAGTTTGTCGCCCGCGCCACCGACGTGGACGTGGTCTCCGACCTGATGATCCACGACATCGACATCATCCTCTCTCTGGTGGACTCGGAGATCAGCTCGATCGCCGCGGTTGGCACCCGGGTGTTGACCTCGCACATCGATATCGCCAATGCCCGGCTGGAGTTTGTCGACGGTACCGTCGCCAACGTCATCGCCAGTCGCGTCTCCGAGCAGACCATGCGGCGCATCCGGGTGTTTGCGGAGAACCGTTACGAATCCCTCGACTTTGTCGGTCAGACCATCGATACCGCCTACCCGCAGCCAAAGTTGGGTGAGGCCTGGCCGGAGATCGTCAAACAGCGTATCCAGGTGGAGCCGGTGAAGCCGCTGGATGCGGAGCTGCGCGCCTTTATCGATAGTGTGCGTGACGGTACGCCGCCACTGGTCGACGGGCGTGTTGGGCAGAAGGCGCTGGAAGTGGCGATGCAGGTGAAGGAGAAGATACTCAACAGTTAACCGGCTGTTGAGTCTATTTAGTTGATGCTGAGGATGCGGTTCTCCGCCATGCGGATCGCCATCGCCACCGCCTGCTGCAGACTGCCGGGGTTGGCATCGCCACTACCGGCCAGATCGAGGGCGGTGCCGTGATCGACCGAGACCCGCACCACCGGTAGCCCCAGGGTGATGTTGACCGCCTGACCAAACCCCATGTGCTTGAGCACCGGCAGACCCTGGTCGTGATACATCGCCAGCACCACATCGGCGCGTCGTAGATACTTCTGGGTGAACAGAGTGTCTGCAGGCAGCGGGCCGGTGAGCCTGATGCCCTCGGCTCGAAGTGATTCAAGCACCGGTTCGATGACCTCGATCTCCTCGCGCCCTAGATGGCCATCCTCGCCAGCGTGGGGGTTGAGGCCGCAGACCAGGATGCGTGGTCGGGCGATACCGCAGCTGCCGCTCAGATCCCGCACCAGGGTGCGGATTACCCGCTCCAGACGCTCGCGGGTGATCTGTGCGCTGACCTGGCTGAGCGGCAGATGCGTGGTTGCCAGGGCCACTCGCAGCCCCTCGGTGGCAAGCATCATCACCGCCTCGCTCTGGCAGAGCTGCGCCAGATATTCGGTATGGCCAGTAAATGGATGGCCCGCTTCGTTGATCACCCCTTTATGTACCGGGCCGGTGACCAGTGCCTGAAAGTGGCCATCGAGAGCCTGCTGGGTGGCGACCCGCAGAGTCTCCAGAACATAACCCGAGTTGGCGCTGTCGAGCCGGCCGCACTGCTCCTCCCGAGCCAGCGCCACCGACAGCACCGGTAGGCTGCCGGGGGGGTTGGGGGTGGCGGGTGTGTGTGGATCGAAGCGCGTGATCTGTAGTGGCAGACCGAGCAGCGCGGCGCGGCGCTGCAGCAGCTGCGGGTCGGCCACCGCCACCAACTGCCCCGCCATCGGTTGCTGCGCCAGCATCACGCAGAGATCGGGGCCGATGCCGGCGGGCTCGCCGGGGGTGAGCGCGATGCGCGGTAGCATCATGGGAGTGGCTCCAGGTGGATCTCCACATAGGCCTCGTCGCGCAGCCGGCGCAGCCACAGCTCGATCGCCTCATCCGACTTCTGCTTGCGGATCGACTTGCGTGCATTGTCGCGGGCGATCTGCTCGGTGTTGTCGTGGTTGCGTCGCTCCAACAGTTGCACGATGTGCCAGCCGAAGGGGGATTTGAAGGGTTCGCTGATCTCGCCGGCGGCCAGCGTATCCATCTGTTGCTCGAATGCTGGCACCGTGTCGCCGGGATTGAGCCAGCCCAGGTCGCCACCCTTGATTGCCGAGGCCTTGTCGTCGGAATGGGCGCGCGCCAGCGGCTCAAAGGGCTCGCCGTTAAGAATGCGCTCCCGCAGGCCCTGCAGACGGCGTTTTGCCTCGGAGTCAGAGACGATCTCGTTGGTGTTGATCAGGATGTGGCGGGCATGGGTCTGGCTGACCAGGTGACGCTTGGCGCCTCTGACCTCGACCAGCTTGATGATGTGGAAGCCGGAAGCGTTACGCACCGGGTCGCTGATATCGCCGGGTTCGAGCTGGTCCATCAAGTGGGTGAAGATAGAGGGCACCCGGGCTGCCTCTATCCAACCCAGGTCGCCCCCCTCAAGGGCCTGGCGGCCATCCGACTCACGGATCGCGGTGCTGCTGAAGTCGGCGCCTTCACGCAGTTCCAGGACCAGCTGTTCGGCCTTGCCGCGTGCCGCCTGCACATCCTCGGGCGCAGCCCCCTCGGGGGTGGCGATAAGGATGTGCTGTATGTGAAAGGCGGCGCGTTGGCGGCTGGAACCCGCCTCGCGCGCCATATGGCTCCGCACATCCTGTTCGGTGATGACGATGCGGTTGACCACCTCTTTCTGGCGCAAACGGTTGATGATGATCTCGCGACGCAGCTTCTCGCGGAAGTGAGTGAAGTTGATGCCGTCGCTCTCTAGGGTCTCACGCAGCCGGTTGAGGCTGATGTTGTTGTTACGCGCGATGCTGGCGATGGTTCGCGACAGAGTGGCGTCGTCGACCGTGATGCCGAGGCGGGTGGCGGTCTGCAGCTGCAGTTGATTGGTGATCATGCGCTCCAGCACCTGCTGTTCGAGGATCGCCTGGCTTGGCAGCTGGGTACCCTGCTGGGTCAGTTGCGCGGCGGTCTCCCTAACGCTGCTGTTGAGTTCGCTGCGGGTGATGATGTCGTCATTGACCAGCGCCACGATGGCGTCGAGGGCGTTAGCCTGCAGGCCGAGGCTGGCCAGCATCAGCAGGACGGCAGTCAGTAAGTGCTGCGGGTGGAGGGTTGGTCGCATCGGTATTTACTCTGGTTGATAGCCGAAGATGGAATCTTTCAGGGTCTGCTCGGCGCTACGGCCGAAGGCACCCAGTCCGTTGAGTACCAGCTGCAGCATTATGCGCTTATCTGCCTTCTCGTCGGCGTCGGTGACATAGCTCTGAAATACAGCGCGCAGCCGCCAGCAGCAGCGCCCGCCGTAGTCCAGACCGATCACCTGGTTCATGCTACGTCGGTGGAGTAGCGACTGTTTCAGGGCGGCGATGGCGGTAAGCCTATAGCTGAAGGGCCAGTAGAGGGAGAAGTCGACGTCTTCGATGGTGTCGCGTTGGTAGTTGTAGCCGAGATTGAATAGGTGCTGTTCGCGATCCTTATAGTGGATGGCGGCGCGGGCGCGGTCGAAACGCCCGTCCTCCAGGTTGGAATCCCAGCGCAGGGTGGCGGAGCTGCTCCACTGGTTACTGAGCTGGGCGCTGAGTTCGCCGACGATGGCCGATTCGCTGTTGGTTTCGCTGGTGACGTCCGGTAGTTGCACCTCGCGGTCGTGGAAGTAGAAGATTTGGCCGATGCTGGCGCGCAGTCGCTGGCGGCCGCTGCGCTGCTCCAGCAGCTGTGAGCTGAGCCCAAGGCTGAGTTGGTTGGCATCACCGACCCGGTCGGAGCCGCTGAAGCGGTTGTCACGGAACAGGTTGGCGAAGCTCAGATCGAGTTCGGCTGAGTCGAAGTTGGGGATCTCACTTTGATCCTCGAACGGCGTGTAGAGGTAGTGGATTCGCGGCTCCAGGGTCTGTTGGGCGGGCAGGCCGAACCAGTCGCTGTCACGCTCGAAGATCAGCCCGCCATCCAGGCTGAAGCTGCTGCTGGTGTAGGAGGGCGAGTCGTTGCTGCCGCTATTCTGGTCCAGTTGGTAGCTGGCGTGGTTGAGTGCGAAACGTGGGGTCAGGTGTCCCCAGCTGCGACGCAGCGGCAGACTGATGCTGGGTGATAGACTCAGGCGGTGGCCGCGCACCTTTTCGGAGTGGTCGAAATAGACATACTCGGCCTGCACATTGAGCAGACTAGCGTTGTCAAAAAGCGCGTTGGCATAGTTGGCCCGCAGTTGCGGCAGACGGGCGTAGGGGCGATCTGTGGCGGCGATGCTGCGATCGACTGTCTGAAAGTTTTGCAGGCGCGCCAGCAGTGACCAGTTTCTGTCCTGGTAGCGGAGCTCGCCGCGGCGTTCGATGTGACGGCTGCTGGTGATCGTCAGGCCGCTGCCGAAGTCGGTGAGGTAGTCGATGTCGCTGACCGCGTTGGCGCGGATCTCGCTGCTCCAGCCAGGGGCAAACTGATTGTTGAACTCCAGGTTGAAGGCGCCGCGATGGCCGGGGCGGTTGTCTTCCTGGTCGTTGAGGTATTCGGCTTCGACCAGACCCTTGTAGTCTGCGCCGAGAAAGCGCAGTTCGCCGCCCAGCATCAGGCCACGTTTGCTCATTAGCCGCGGGTAGAGGGTGGCGTCATAGTCGGGTGCCAGATTGAGGTAGTAGGGGGTGGTCAGCTCGGTGCCGCCACGGCTGGAGCTGCCCAGGGAAGGAGCGAGGAAGCCCGATTTACGCCGGTCGTCGATGGGGAAAGAGTAGTAGGGGGCGTAGAGAACCGGCACTCCGGCCAGCTTCAGCGTGGCGTGGCGCGCCACGCCAACCCCCTCCTCACGATCGAGTTCCAGACTCTCTGCTTCCAGCTGCCAGTCGCTTTGTCCGGGTCTGCAGCTGGTGTAGCTGACGTCTTCATAGCGGGAGTGGTTGTCGCCGTTGAACTCGGCGCGGCTGGCGTTGCCGCGGGCGTTGCGTTCGGGAAAACGGTACTCTACCTGCTCCAGCCAGCCCTGGTCGCTGTTCAGATCGAACTGGCCCTGCTCTCCGCTGGCGCGCAGGCCGGGTCGCTGGAGCAGGATATCCCCCTCCAGTTCCAGCAGATTCTGCTCACGCTGGTGCAGCGCCTGCTGCGCCTCCAAGTAGGCCTCGTTGCGGCGCACCTTGACGTTGCCCTGGAACAAGGTGGTGTTGCGCTGCTGGTCGAGCTGCAGCGCATCGGCCTCGATGCGGGTGGCGTCGGGGGCGGCGGCTGGCAGAGGCGGTGGCGGCAGCTGCTGTTTTCGGTCAGGGTGGGCGCAGTAGTCCCAGTCGATGCCCTGATCGATGCGCTCCCCTGCGGCCTGGATGGTGGGTGTCCACAATAGGCAGTGAACCAGGAACGGTAGCAGTGGTCGGAGGGTTGGTCGGTTCATGCCGGGTGGTTTCGATATTGGATGGCGGGCAGTGAGATTTGTCATTTCCGCAGGTGAGTCTCGGGCCTAACCTGACAGCCCTAGCCGAGGCGAGGCATCCTTTACCACCCTGACCCCACATATAGTATGGGCGGCATAAAGTCGCATAGAATCGGCGATTCTTCAATGATTTCAACGCGGAGAGTGTTCCAAGTGGCATCTGTTCGACGCCGTTTTCTTCTTACCCTGCTGATTCTTGTGCTCACTATCGTGGCGGTGTTTGGCTTGGTGAAGACGCGCCCCCGACCGCAGGCCGAGTTCAGCGCGGTGGTGCTGAGCCGTGTTGAGGTGATCGAGGCGGTGCAACGGGCGCTGCAGCCGCAGCTGCAACTGACCGGCATGCTGCAGCCCTGGCAGTTGGCGCGGCTCGGTTTTGAGGTCAAAGGCGAACTGCTGGAGCGGCGGGTCGAGCCGGGGCAGCGGGTTCGACAGGGGGAGCTGCTGTTGCGCCTGGATGATGCCGACTACCGTGATGCGCTGACAGAGGCGCGGGCACAGCTGCGGGAGACTCGTGCCGGTATCGAACGTGATCAGCGTCTGCTGAAGCTAGCGCAACAGCAGCGGCAGCTGGCCGAGCGGGAGTTCAAACGTCTGGAGCGATTGGGCCAGGACTCCCTTGCCTCCGGCTCAACCCGCGACAGCGCACGCCAGCAGCTGCTCAAGCTGGAGAGTGACGCGGTGCGGCTGAGCTTTGGCATCGACAGTGGCACGGCACGGCTGGCCAAGCAACAGGCGGCAGCAGCGCGGGCTGAGCGCAATCTGCAGCGCAGCCAGCTGCTCGCCCCGTTTGATGGGCGGGTCAACCGGGTAGAGGTGGAGGTGGGCGACTACCTGCAGCCCGCTAGTCTGGTGGTGGAGCTGATTCGCGATGACTATCTGGAGTTGTCGCTGGAGGTGAGCACCGACATCGCAGCGGTGCTGAGGTTGGGGCAGTCTCTGGCAGTGGAGCTACCGGATGGGCCGCGCCAGGCTGAGCTGGTGGCTTTGCAGCCGGTGCCCGATGCGCGCACCCATACCCACCCGATTCGACTGAAGCTGCCGGGAGCGGGGCTGCTGCCGGGCATGCTTGGGCGCGTCGCGCTGCCGCTGCGGAGCTACTCTGACGCGATCCTGGTGCCGGTCTCGGCGTTGCTGCGCGAGGCGGGGCAGGCCTGGCTGTTTGTGGTGAATGAGGGGCGGCTGGAGCGGCGTGCGGTGGAGGCCGGGATTGTTGATCAGGGTTGGCAGCTGATCGAGGCAGGGCTGCAGCCCGGTGAGCTGGTGGTGGCGCGGGATGTGGAAGTGCTGAGCGACGGCCTGGCGGTCGAGACCGAGCGTTTGGAGTTGGCGCCTTGATTGAATTTGCCATCCGCAACCCGCTGATCGTCAACCTGCTGCTGGCGCTGGTGCTGTTGGCCGGGGTGCAGTCCTGGTATGCCATGCCGCGGGAGATGTTCCCTACGGTGGAGCAGGACAAGGTCAACATCCGCACCCTGTTCGAGGGGGCTTCGCCAGAGGAGGTGGAGCGCCAGGTGACGCTGCCGATCGAGCAGGAGATCGACGGCCTGGCGGATATCGAGGTGATCAGTTCCACCAGCAACGAGGGCAACTCATCGATCTTGGTGGAGCTGCACAGCGGCGCCGATATGGACGACTTCCTGCGCAAGGCGCAGAACGCCCTGGATCAGGTGGATGACCTGCCCGAGGAGGCGGAGGAGCCGGAGCTGTCGCGGCTGGAGACCCGTTTCCCGGTGATTTCGGTGAGCCTGTATGGCGAAATCGCCCGTGGCCGGCTCTACCAGATCGCTGAGCAGATCAAGGATGAGCTGATCGAGATCCCCGGTGTCGCCTCGGTGGGGGTGGCGGGGGACCGGGAATGGGAGCTGTGGGTGGTGGTCGATCCGCAGCGGCTGGCGGCGCGAGGGGTGGCGCTGGCCGAATTGGCCCGGGCGCTGCGACAGAATCTGCGCGATCTGCCCGGCGGCACGCTCAAATCCGAGACCGGCGACATCCGCCTGCGCGGTATCGGCGTGGCGCCCGATCCGCAGCAGATGGCGGCACTGGTGCTGCGCAGCAATGAGGCGGGTGGCCAGTTGCGGCTGGGGGATCTGGCCCAAGTCGAGCTGCGCCTGGAAGAGGTGCAGACCCTGGGGCGCTTCAATGGCCAGCCCTCGGTCAATCTGACCATCAACAAGACCAGCGAAGGTTCCACCATCGAGGTGGCGCGGCTGGTGCGTGAGTTTGTGGCGCAGCGCCAGCCGCAGCTGCCGGTGGGGGTGCATCTGGGGCTGTTCAGCGATCTCTCGGTGTATGTGAAGACCCGCCTGGATACGGTCAAATCCTCCGGGCTGGTGGGGCTGACACTGGTGCTGCTGGCGCTCTATCTGATGCTCAACTTCCGTATCGCCTTTATCACCGCGCTGGGCATCCCGGTCTCCTTTCTGGTGGCGGTGATCCTGCTCCACTATCTGGACTACAGCATCAACATGGTGTCGCTGTTCGCCTTCCTGATCGCCCTGGGGCTGATTGTGGACGACGCGATCATCGTCAACGAGAATATCTATCGCCACCTGGAGATGGGCAAGAGTCCGGCGGTGGCGGCGCGCATCGGCACCAAGGAGGTGTTCTGGCCGGTGGTCGCTTCCACCACCACCACCATCGCCGCCTTCATGCCGATGTTCGCGGTGGGAGGCACCATGGGGGCCTTCATTGCAGTGATCCCGGTGGTGGTAACCGCCTCGTTGGTTGGTTCGATGCTGGAGGCGTTTGGTGTGTTGCCCTCCCATGCCAAGGAGTGGCTGACCCGGGCCAGAGAGCGGCGCCAGGGGCGTATCGATTGGGCGGCGCTGAACCAGCGCTATACGCGCCTGCTGCGCTGGAGCCTCGACTACCGCTATCCGGTGGCGATGCTCAGTATCGGCATTCTTGCGCTGACCATCGCCTTCGCTGCCACCCGTATCCCGTTCCTGCTGTTTGGCCATGTGGATGTGGGGCAGTTTTTTATCAATGTTGAGACCCCCAGCACCTATAGCATCGAGGAGACCTCACGGCTGGCGGCGCGGCTGGAGCGGGAGATCTACGCGACTCTGGATGAGGATGAGCTGGATACTCTGCTGACCAACGTTGGCGTCATGTTTATCGACTTCCACAGGGTGCGCTTCGGCAGCCGTTATATTCAGCTGATCGTCGATCTGAAGAAGCAGCGGCCGCAGGGTTTTATCGAGCGCTGGATCGCCCCGGCAGTAAGCCTGAAGTTTGCCTGGGAGGGGAGTCGTGAGCGCAGTTCGCCGGAGGTGATCGATCAGCTGCGCGAACGTCTGGCAGGGATTCCGGGGATCCGCCGCATGTCGGTGCTGCGTCCTCAGGGTGGGCCGGCCGGGGCGGATATTGAGATCGGTGTGGTGGGTAGCGAGGTGGCGGTGCTGCGCGAGCAGGCGGAGCAGATCCGCAGCTTTATCGAGCGGCTGCCCGGTAGTTCCGATGTGCGCCAGGATATGGACCCGGGCAAGCTGGAGTATCGTTATGCGTTGAACGAGCGCGGGCGGCGTCTGGGGCTGACCCAGCAGCAGCTGGCGGATGCGGTGCGCACCGGTTTTCTTGGCCTTAAGGTGCTTCACGTCAGTTGGAACGACAAGCGTATCCCGGTGCGGCTGATCTATCCTGATGCGCTGCGTCATGATGCGGCAGCGCTGGAGCGGCTGCCGATTACCCTGGAGGATGGTCACACGGTCTATCTGGGGGATGTGGCGCAGATCGAGCAGGCGCGGGGCTTCAATAGCATCAACCGGCGCGACCTGCAGCGGCTGGCCACCATCACCGCCGAGGTCGATTCAGAGATCACCACGCCGAATAAGGTGATTGCGCAGGTGAAGGCTGAGTTCACCGCGTTGCCGGAAGGCTACAAGCTGATCTTCCTCGGTGAGAAGAAGAAGGCGGAGGAATCGATCGCCGGCATGAAGCGGGCGCTGGTGATTGCGTTGGCGGTGATCTTTTTCATCCTGGCGGCGCTGTTCAAATCACTGCTCGATCCGTTGGTGGTGATGTTCGCGATCCCGTTCGGTTTTATCGGCGTGGTGGTGGGGCATCAACTGTTCGGCTTCCATCTACAGTTTCTCTCGTTGATCGGCTTTCTCGCGTTGACCGGCATCGTGGTCAACGATTCGCTGATCCTGATCGACTTCGCCAAGCGATTGCGGCGCAAGGGCTGGGAGCGCAAGGCGGCGCTGGTAGAGGCGGGCAGGGTGCGGATCCGGCCGATCCTGCTGACCACCATCACCACCTTTCTTGGCATCTCACCGCTGATCTTTTTCGCCACCGGGCAGACCGCGTTTCTCGCGCCGATGGCGGTGAGCCTGGGGTTTGGGTTGCTGTTCGCCACCGGGTTGATCCTGCTGACGCTGCCCTGTTTCTACCTGATTGCGGATGATCTGCGGGGGGCGATGGGTCGTGATGCGTCGTCATAGGCCGGGCCCTGCCCGACATTCGGCGGCCACGGGCCACCCTATATCCGTGCGGTTTGATTAGTTGTGATTTGTCGGGGTGTCGTACACGGAGCCCCGGCAGCTCAGCCGCGGCAGATCACCTGCACGGTAAACTTTGCTGCGTACTCGGCGATATCTGGGCGCTTTTTGTAGCGGGTCTCGTAGGAGTTGCGGGTAAAAAACTTGATTTGGTTGGTTTTCAACAGTTTCTTGATCTCTTTTGCCTTGAGGGCGAAGTGGACGTTGGGGGCGAGTGCACCGCTGTAGTCGGCCTGGCGCAGCGCGATCTCATTGCTCTGCAGGATGCCGGTGACCAGACCGTTGCGGTCGAGCATCGGACTGCCGCTGTTGCCGGGTTGCACCGGCAGGGTGACCTGAAACAGTCGGCCATCGCCGCGGATGCCGGTCAGGGCGCTGATGCTGCCGCCGTTGAGATTGATTGGCTGGTGGAGGATCTCTGGTAGCGGATAGCCGACGCTGAGCATCTCCTCGCCGAGCCGTACCGAGAGGTCGTTATTGATGAAGCGGGCATGGTTTTTGGTTTTCAGGCCGGTCTCCAGTACCGCGATGTCGCTCAGCTTGTGGTTGAACTTTAGCCTGGCGCGATGCTCCTTACCATCCTTCAGAATGCTGATGGTGAGGCACCCGGCAACCTGCTCGTTGCTGGCCAGCACCTGCCCCGAGTGGTTGAGGAAGAAGCCGCTGGCGGTGGAGATCAGCTCAAGCCCCTTCTTACTGGTGAGGTCTTCGAAGCTGAGCGGCTTTGGCGGCTGCTGTGCGAGATAGTTGAGCATACGCTGGCCGCGTTCGCGGAACAGCTCATCGAAGTAGTTGACCATCGCCTCGGAGTAGGCGTTGTAGAAGGCGTTTTCGTCGGTGATCAGGGTCGAGATGGCGCCTTGCTCAATCTTGCGCCGGTCGACCAGTTCGCCATCCTGGGTGTAGAGCTCGGCGTCGATGGTAGTGTGGTAGACGTTGAGGTGGTCGATGAAGGCATCACCCGAGAGTTTTAGCAGGTACTGGGTCGGCTTCTCCAGAGAGAGTGCCTGCGCCTTGCGGAAATATTTTTTCGCGATGATCACGGCAGCCTGCTTCAGATCCTGCCCCGGATGGTGAATAAACTCAGCGGAGCGGCTGAGCTGCAGACGTATCTGCTCGTCGTACTCTTTCTTGGGCACGTAGATGGTGATGGTGCCGTCGACCGGGTAGAGGATGCCTGGCGTGGTGTCGGGCATCAGGTCGGCGGTCTTGGTACGTGCGATGGAGCAGGCCTGCAGCATCACCGCCATCATCAATAGAGTCAGTATCCTCACAAGTCAGCCCCCCCTTCTAACCCTGTGACTGTTTTGATCTTGGCCTAATCTACAGAAAAGCTCGGCGCAAACCGAAACGGCCGGGGTTTTAGTGTGAGGGGTGTCTCGTTTCTTTTGGCCTTTTTCCACGGTGTCGTGTGAGCAGGCGCTGGCTTTGCATCAGGCATAAAAAAGCCCCGGTTGTTGATCATCGACCAGAAGCCATTGTTGCCAAAGTCGGTGGTGCCGGTTGGCACTGCGCATTGGCACAGGTGCTGTTGACGCCAGGTCGATGAAGATCTCCCAGGTGCCACCGCCAATACCGCCAACCGGGATGGTGATGCCATCAAAGTTGTAGCCTGCCGCTCCCCGTTATTGAATTCCGTTATCCGAAGTTGTCAAAAAACTTTTGATAAATTCCACGCAAATTAAGCGCCAGATGTCTGTATGTGTTGTGTTGCTGTAAGCATTCTGTTGGGGGAGAAAAGCTGAGCGATCATTGTTCTTGTCATGAATACAAGGTTGGAACAGGAATTGCTGTGTCATAATTGGCAATTGCCCCCTGTTTTTGTGACAGAAGTGGCACGCCAGGCGGGTGATGAGCTCGATAAATGGCCTGTAGATGGCTTTGAGTAGAACTATAATTCACCTCGCGGAGATTGTAGGGGGGGTTCGGTGACCCTGTTCACGACGTGGGAGGAAAATCCTTGTAGGAACATGATTATTTTTTAGGATGGACGGGTTGTAAGCGTTGTTACTTGAAGCTGAAGTGATTAAAGGGGCAGAAAGGATGCTGAAGGAGCGGAATGCCCTGGTTGTATCCGTAGGTGACAGGACGCCGTTTGATGGCTTGGAGCTCTACGGCTGGAACCTAGTTAGAGCCGATAATCTGGATGACCTGCCGAAGCTGGTGCGCAGGCATCACTGCACCGTTGGACTGCTCTACTGTGATCAGTGTGATTGGGGTGAAATCGCCAAGGCTTGGGGGCATGTGGCGCGGGTCTCAGGCTCTGTCTCCTGGATTGCGGTTATCAACCATGATGACATGGATGATAACGAGTTACGCTCGCTGATCGCGCGCAGCTTCTTCGACTTCTACACCCTGCCGATCAACCCCGAGCGCTTTCATGAGGTGCTTGGCCACGCCCACGGTATGGCCGAATTGCGGCGCAGTATGCGCCACGAGCCGGGCACCGAAGAGATTGATTTCAAGATCATCGGCCGCAGCAAGGCGATCAGCAAACTGTTTGCGCTGATCTACAAGGTCTCCGAGACTGATCTGCCAGTGCTGATCAATGGTGAGAGTGGCACCGGCAAAGAGCTCACCACGCAGGCGATCCATGCCCACTCGGTGCGCGCCAGCGGCCCCTGTATCGAGGTCAACTGCGGCGCAATTCCCCCTTCACTAATCCAGTCGGAGCTGTTTGGCCACGAAAAGGGCGCCTTCACCGGTGCTGCCAAGCGCAAGATCGGGCTTATTGAGGCGGCTCACGGTGGCACCCTTTTTCTCGACGAGATCGGCGATCTTCCCCTAGAGATCCAAGCGCATTTGCTGCGTTTCCTGCAGGAACAGACGATTCGGCGGCTTGGCAGCACCAGCAAGATTCATATCGATGCGCGGGTTGTGGCGGCCACCCATGTGGATCTGGAGAAGGCGGTGGCGGATGGTCGTTTCCGCGAGGATCTCTATTACCGGATCAACGTGTTACCAGTAACTGTGCCTCCCTTGCGTGAGCGGAAGGGGGATGTGGAGGTGCTTGCCAGGCATTTCTTGTCGACGCTCGATAGTGATCTGGTGCGTCATGTGAACGGATTCAGTGAGGCGGCAATCCGGGCGATGAACGATCATCGCTGGCCCGGAAATGTCCGTGAGCTTATCAATAGGGTGCATCGGGCAGCGATTCTTTCTGAAGGGTCGGAGATCTCTGTCTTCGATCTGGGGCTGGGGGATGATGAGTCGCAGGGGCGGCGGATCCACTCCCTAGATGAGGCTCGGGCCCAAGCGGAGAAGCGCGCCATTCGCCAGGCTTTGGCTGAGACTGGTTACACTGTTTCCCATGCTGCCAAGTTGCTGGGGACTTCCCGTCGTACCCTCTATCGTCTGCTGGAGAAGCACCAGATCCCATCGGATCCGTCAGGAATCGAAGGCGATAGCGGCCTGTTGAGCTGAACTCCCTATCCCAGAATTTCCAAGCTGGGAGGGTGAAAGCCAACAATGGCTGATCTACTCGACCAGTTTCATTCAGAGGCCCCTAATCAAAGCCTTTCCATAACTATCCAGTACCCTGCCTGTCGTAGGAGCGGCGCCTTTACCGTGAAACAGCTTTAAATCAAACGTTTGCAATCGCCGCGAGGGCACTGCTCCTACTTTTAGGCCTCTCTTGAGAGAGGGCTGAATAGTCATGCCTTTTCTTGACATATCTCCCTGTGCTTCGAGGGGGAGTGTGCCGTAGTTGGCTCAGGATAGGGCGTAGTAGCGGTTTTATGAATACGAATTTGATTCCCTAGCGTGAAACTGGAAAAAATACCTTAGCTGCAGATGTTGCAAGTCATTGAAAGTTAGCCTCCTGCTTTTGATTGGCGCGATGTTTGCTAATGGCAAGTGAGACTAGAGTAGTAGTGAGGCTGAAGCCAAGGCCTCAAAGGAGATACAAAATGAAAAAAATTATCGTTGGAGCAACACTCTTCTGGGTAGCTGTTTTCTCCGGGCAAACTGTCGCGGTGGATGCGACAGGTACCGCCTCCATCAATGTGTTGCAACCGCTAACAATTTCAACCATTGATCATATGGATTTTGGCGGCAGCGTTATAGCTCCCAGCAGTGGTGTTGGTGATGTCTATAGTGACACGCATGATTTCACTATCTACGGAAACAGCGGCGAAAGCTTTGCTTTTTCTGTTGACCCGAATGCAAATTGTGGCACTCAGACACTGGTGACCCTGTCACTGGCGACAGATGCAGACAATCCGACCGTCTTTAACGAAGCCAACAAAGCCGATGTATTGGTTGGCGGCACTCTTACTGTTCTTGTTGGTGCTCAGGGAGTATACAACTGCACCTTCAGTGTTACGGCCAACTACGAATAGTGAGAGGGAATTGCTGGTCCACCCGGTCTGGTGTCCCGGTCGCCGAACGGGATGGGCTTGTCATGAGTCGCGGTCAAAATGGCTTGTTGATGGCCTTGCCCATCTGTGCACTGTTCGTCTGGGATTCGGCCTGGTCAGTCGGTGATTTTGGTGTTGATGCGGAGCCAATCCTGCCGCTTACGATCAGCAACACCCAGGATATGGATTTCGGCACCGTGGTTCGTGGTAGCAGTGATACTCTGTTTGAAATCAGCAGAGATGGAGGGGTCGACATCAACTTTGGTGATGGATTCTACCTGTCGGGCGCCCATCCAGGCAGTTTCAGCATTGATGGGGATGAGGGAGAGGTAGTACTGGTCCAGAGTGGTATAGATACAGACGGGTGTGATGGCCCTAACGATGCGGTGAACCTTCAGAGTGTCACTCCCTATCTGCAGCAGGTGACGCTGCCATTGACTCTTGATGTCACGGGCGCAGTACTGGTGAAGCCCTCTGCTGAAGGCAGCTACACCTGCCACTATAGGATCAGTGCTGATTATATGTAGATGCCCTAAGTGATGCTGCGGCGCTTTGTGTCACCTGATTACTTTTTTTCGAACTGTTCGCGTATTGTTCTTCTGGGAATGGTTATCCTTCAGCATTTAACTGAATGCTATTGAAAGAGGTGACAGGCATGACCGGTCGTACGGTTCCCCTTTGTATGCTGCTTAATTGGGTTTTACTCACTGCTTTGGTCAGTTTTGTACTGCCTTTGACTGCTTATGCAGGGGCTATGGCTGTTGACCCCAAACGGGTGGTGTTCGATGGACGTAAACGCAGTGCGGAACTGCTGGTGATTAACCGGGGGGATCGTGCCGCGACCTATAAGATCTATTTCCAGGAGATGCGGATGACAAACACGGGTCACCTGGATGTAGTCGATGACCCGACTGAGGCAGAGAAAACCTCCTCCACGCTGTTGCGCTATTCGCCACGGAGGATGACGTTGGGGCCTGGCAAGATGCAATCGGTGCGACTGTTGCTGCGCAAGCCGCGTGACCTGGAACCGGGTGAATACCGTTCGCACCTGACTATTGAGGAGCTTCCCGACGCCATGGCAGGCACCGACGTGGAGCAGCTTGCTGATAATCGGGGAGGGGTGAAGGTGCGGATGGTGGCGCGCCACTCAATAACCATCCCTGTGATTGCGCGTCACGGCATGCTCGATGCGTCTCTCGAACTGAAGGCGCTCAAATACCTGCCCCCGGACAGGAAAAAGCCGCGGTCGCGAATTGCGCTGAACCTGCACCGGCAGGGCAACCGTTCACTCTACGGAAGCATCAATGTCTATCACCAACCGCGGCAGGGGGAGAGGCGTTTGGTCGGTTACATCAAGGGAGTGGCTGTCTATACGCCGTTGCAAAAACGGTCAATCATCGTGCCATTGCAGGAGATGGGCTCAGAAAGACTGCGGGATGGGGTTTTGAGGGCTGAGTTTACAGAGACTGGCAGACAGGGAGTTAAGGCAGCCGCTGAGTTGACAATTCATTGACCCGCCCGCTTGTTCAATCTCAATACCAGATCCGGGCTCGTAGAGGGGGTGGTGCTGCTTGCCGCCGGTGCTGTTGTGCTTCTGTTTGTCTTCTCTTCGACCAGCACGCCACCCTTGGAGGAGGATGGATTAAGCAGTGACCAGCTGAACATACCATCCAGGCTGGAAACGCCGGCACCTGTCGACGGTGATGCCCGGATTTTACGCTTGGTGGATGACAAAGGAGTGCTGAGTGATGGCCTGATCGGCTATCTGCATCAGGGGGAACTCCTGCTGCCGCTTTCCGGAATCAGTTATGCGATGGGCTATCCGATCCAGGTCAGCTCCCGCGCAGGGCGTGCTGAAGGCTGGTTTGGCGAACCGCCACAGCGTTTTGAACTTGACTACAGTCAGGGTCTGGTATGGGTGGATGGGCGGCGTTTCAGGCTGGAACGGGAGCGGGTCGAACTGCATCTGGACGACATCTTTGTGCATCCTAGCCAGCTGCAGCAGTGGTTTTCGCTGCATCTCTCAGTCGATCTAGATGCCGCGCAGGTCAGACTGGTGTCTAATCAGTTACCCGTCAGGCGCCACAGGGAGGCACTGCTTGAGGGGCCTGTGTCCCGGCCGACGGAGGTTGATGATGGAAACGTCCCCTGTCCGTGAGTCATCCTTTGGGTGATGGAGGCAGCGACGCCCCACCGGCTGGAGAGGCCGATAATCTACCGCCTGGGCGCTCTCTGTCTGCACCGGTGCTACCCTCGACAGCTCCAAGCCCTGCGGCGGTGGAGGCAAATGTGCCGATAGACTCACCCAAGCCAGGGCCTGCCGGGCGTCAATTTGCCTACTTGCCGGATGTCTTTGCAGATCATCAGTTCACCCATCGCCGAGATGTCAGCCGCATTACGGATCAGCCAGGCAGGAGGTGGGAGCCTGACCTTCCTGCCAAACAGGGGCCGCCTGGGGGTGTGGACGACGGACATCCTGCCCGGCGAGCGGATGTTGGCGCTGCGGGTTCAGCCCAGAAAGTGAGTGGAGAACCGGCTCTGACTCGGGGCCATCCGCCTCAGGAGCTGAACAGCACTGCGATGGTTGTGCCTGATGCGGAGGTCTCACTCGAGCCAACAAGCCGCCCTGCTGAGGATGAACTGATCCTGCAGCTGGTTGTGGGGCGAACCGTGTTGAGTGACGGCTTGCTTGGCTATCTCGTGCCGTCAGGTGTGCTGCTGCCCCTCTCCGACTTCTTCTACGCGGTAGAGTTTCCTATCCAGGTTACCGCAGCCGAAGGACATGCCTCTGGCTGGTTTATTGATGAGCGCCACCAGTTTGATTTGGACTATGCGCGGGGCGAGGTGCGGGTGGATGGAAGAGTCCACAAACTCAACCGCAATCTGGTGGAGTTGCACCAACATGAGATCTATGTGCATAGCAGTTTGCTGCAGCAGTGGCTGCCGCTGCGACTTTCAGTGGATCTGGCCTCCCTGCGGCTAAAACTGGAGCCTGATGAAGCGTTGCCCTTCCAGCAACGTGCGCAGCGGCAGATGCGTCGGCAGATGCTGGGGCGGAAGTGGGAGGCTGGCGATGAGTTGCAACTGCCCTATCTGCCGGATGTGTTTGAAGCCGTGGAGGTGCCGTTGATCGATCTCTCTGGTTCGTTGGCGCATCGCGGGGTAAAGGGGCAGCCCGCCAGCAATGCGGCTCACTTTAATATGTTGGCAACCGGCGATCTGCTGTGGATGAATGGCAAACTCTATGTCTCAGGCAATGAGAACGATGCCATATCGAATGTGCGTCTGACACTTTCGCGGAAGGACCCCGAGGGTAGGGTGTTTGGCGAGCATTTGGGAGTGACCAGTGTGGCGCTGGGAGATGTCTACTCGCCCTCTATGGCGTTGGTGTCCGGCAGTGGCTCAGGACGCGGCCTGACGCTGTCGAGTATGCCGCTCAACCATCCAACCGAGTTCAGCAAGACTCACCTTACCGGGGAACTGCTTCAGGGCTGGGAGGTTGAACTCTATCGTAACGGCGAACTGCTCGATTCCCAGATTTCACGGTCTGATGGTCGTTATGAGTTTCTCGATGTGCCTCTGCTACCCGGCAACAATCACATGAAACTGGTCTTTTACGGCCCTCAGGGACAGCGCCGGGAGGAGGTACGTCGGGTGCTCGTGGGAGCGGGGCAGGTAAGGCCCGGGGAGCAGCAGTTTCAGGTTGGAATCAACCAGAAGGATGAGGGGGTTGTTGAGCTTGGTGAGCGCAAGGATAGTGGAGACAGTGCTCGGGGCGCTTATCAGCTGGCGCTGGAGTATGAGCGAGGGATTAGCAATAACCTGACCCTTGGTAGTTCCTTCACAACCCTGCCGCTGGCAGATGGAGAGCGTAGGTACTACCTGGGAGTGAATGCCCGTGGCAGTTTACTGGGGGCCTTCTCTCGGGTGGATCTGGTGCATGACCTGACGGCTGGGGGGGTAGCCCTGGGCCTCGATCTGCAGACACAGCAGGATCTCTTCAGCCTGACGCTTTCCCATGATCAGTTTTTCAACTTTACCAGTCGGAAGACCGGGGTTATGGAGGGCGATGATCCGCTGCTATCGAATACTGATTTTCGTCTTGATGGAGATATCGATGCCTTCAATCTGCGTTACGCACTCACCTTTGGCTGGGATCGTTTTCGTTCTGGCAACAGTGAAATCCACGTGGGCAACCGGTTGTCTCTCTTCTGGGCCGACACAGCGTTTACGAACACCTTGGACTACTACTATTCTGGCCAGCAAACTGGCCACAGTAGCGGCCTGAATGGGGCCCTGCGGGCGAGCGGTCGTTACAATGATTTTCGCCTGCGTGGGACGCTTGATTATGCGCTGCTGACGCCTGGGGTCTCGCTCGATCAGCTGAGCGGGACCCTCGATTGGCGAGTGGGGGATGGCTACTCTCTACGGGCCGATCTCTCCTACAATTTCGATACCTCCGTGATCAGTCTGGGTGGGAGCCTGAACCGTAAATTCAAATACTTTGCCCTCTCCCTGAGTTCAAGCTACTCCTCTGACGAGAAACTCAACGTCGGGCTGACCTGGAGCCTCTCTCTGGGGCGGGAACCACGCCATGGGAGCTGGTTTATCTGGCCTGAAAAAAGAGCCAGTTATGGCGCTGTGTCGGCATCGGTGTTTATCGATAGAAACATGAATGGGGTGTTTGATCAGGGGGAAACCCCACTCGTCGGCACCCGCTTTCGTCGAGGTGGCGTGCCTGATGATGCGCTCAGCGATGATATGGAGTGCTTCTGCTGACCGGCCTTGCCCCGCACCGGCCAACTCAGGTGATGCCGATCCTCGGCAGTGTTGAAGACCCCTCCCTGATGCCCGTCTACAAAGGCGTGGTGCTGTTTCCCAGACCAGGACACGCAACGCGGGTTGATTTCCCGTTTACTCCAACCGGTGAGATTGATGGAAGTGTGTTACTGATTGATGGGGGGAGCACTAAAGAGCTGTCTAACGTTGATATTGAATTGCTGAACAGAGAGGGCAAGGTGGTCGCGGTTGAGCGTACAGCCTATGACGGATTTTATCTCTTTAGCGGCGTCTTTCCGGGGGATTATCGGGTGCGGGTCTCACCGGAACAGGCGCGCCAGCTGTCGTTCGAGGCCTCTCGGGAGATCAAGCTGACGATTGCCCCTGATGGTGATGTGATCAGCGGTATTGATTTCAAGCTGCGCATGACGGCATCTCCCTGATTTGAGGGGAAATCCTTTGTTCGAGGAGTGAGCTTCGTACATCGACTGCTCAGGCCTTGCGTCGCTGCCAGGTCAGATCTGAGTCCGACAGGCTGTCAATCGAGATACTCTGCATCAATGCTGATCCGGGTTCTGACCGGCCTGCCAAAGCGCGGTGGCAATCGCAGATCGGCACCGATAAAGACCTCTGCGCGACCATTGGGAGCCAATACGATGGGGCCTTCCGGATAGCAGCGAAAGTTTTCCAGGACGGCTTCGTTTCTGCTATCCGACGATCTGCTATGGGGGAGCAGAAGACGTACCTTTGCATTTGGTTCCCCTTCAATCAGCAGGTGGGCCGGTTTGTGGAAGCCGCTTGCCTCGGCAGTGCTTCCCCCAAAATGCCGGTGGCCTGTCTGCGGTTCAATCGAGATGATGGTTTCTCTGTTGCTCTGGGTGATGATCCGGCCAAAAGAGAGAGGCTCTATTTCTCGGATAACCAGCGCTGCACGGCGGTTGCCGTCATCGCCTGCTGCGATGGTGTTCGTGCTAAAAGCAGAGACTGTGAGAATGCACAGCAGCAACTCGATGAACGGTTGCCGGTGACAAAAGGTGCCGCCTCTGTTGCGGGCGGAGTCAGAGGGGCTGATCGCCATCGCAAGGCTCCTGTTGCCTGAATTGCGTGTTTACCAGGGAAATTTTGGGATGATGGAGAGGGTATGGCAATAACTACGACATGGTTTTTCTGCCGTCTGTGATGCTGTTCGAACTATCGGTTTACTGTGATTGGAGTTAAGAGGTTGAGGGCAGTCGAGCACGCTGTTCGATATACTCCCACATCCAGACACCTGAAGCCCCAGCGGGCCGCAACCATGTCACAACGTATCGAACAACTGAAATCCTGGCTGAACAGCCTCCCCGATCTGGGCGACTACCACTTCGAGCCGGCCTCCGACGATGCTAGCTTCCGTCGCTATTTCCGTATCACAAACAGCCACGGCAGCTTTATCGCGATGGATGCGCCGCCTGCCCAGGAAGACACTGCCCCCTTCATCCAAGTCGCCGAGGCGTTTGAGGCGATCGGCCTGAACGTGCCACACATCCATGCGCGGGACATCGAAAACGGCTATCTGTTGCTGAGTGACCTAGGCAATCGGCTCTATCTCGATGAACTGGATGAAACTAGTGTCGAGCGCCTCTACGGTGATGCCCTTGGTGCGCTGATGACGATCCAGGCCTGTGGTCCACGGGAGGGGCTTCCGCCCTATGATGAGGCGCTGCTGCAGCGAGAGATGGAGCTGTTCCGTGACTGGCTGCTTGGGCGACAGCTTGGGCTGACACTCAGCACAGAAGAGCAGTCGATGCTCGACGAGAGCTTCGCCCTGCTGGCACAGAGTGCGCTGGAACAATCTCAGGTCTGTGTGCATCGTGACTTTCATTCGCGCAACTTGATGTTCACCGAGCGCCACAACCCCGGGGTCATCGACTTTCAGGACGCAGTGGTTGGCCCGGTCACCTACGATCTGGTCTCGCTACTGCGCGACTGCTACATCGAGTGGCCGAAGTCGTGGGTGCGGGCTTGGGCGCTGGGCTACTACGAACTGGCGGTGCAGTCGGGGGTGTTGAGCGATGAGCACGAGGACCGCTTCCTGCGCTGGTTCGATCTGATGGGGGTACAGCGCCACCTGAAAGCGGCCGGGATCTTCGCCCGCCTCAACCGACGCGACGGCAAGCCGGGCTATCTGAAGGATATCCCCCGCACCCTGGGCTATATCGTCTCGGTGGCGGCGGATTACCCTGAGCTGTCGGCACTTGCGTTGTTGATTGATGAGCGAGTTTTGCCTGCGCTGAAGGCTTAGCCCGCTTGGGGGCACGTCAGGCTTCGCCGATTGCCCCCTTTCCCACCCCCTCATAGGCGCGCACCAAAAAGTGTTCTGAAGGGTGTTCCGCTTTGAGGGTCTCGGCGATGTGCTGCGCTAAATTCTCTACTGTGGAGTCAGTGTCGATCAGGTAGCAGCAACTGGCCGGGAGTTGCAGCTCGAACGGCCCCTGCGCGGCTTGGTAGGCGATCTGTAGATAGCGCACCCCATCTTCGACGTTCTCGCCCTGAACGTAGCTGCGGCTACAGATGAAGATATCGCGCCAGCGTGCGGCCCACTCCTGCTCCAGTGTCGCGTCGCGCTGGCCGTTGCGCAGAATCTGGATCGGCGAGCGGTGGCCGTGGGCGATGCGCTGGCAGTTGCCGGCGTGCTGTTGCAGGCCGTGGCTGTATTGGTAGCAGGCGCCGTCGCAGGGTTCAGGGTAGAGGTGGATGCCGAGCCGCTTTACATTGGTGGGCATCAGCGGTGTCAGAGTCGCCTCGATGGCCTGGGTGACCGCCTCGCTGTCGATCCGCAGCGCATCGATCAGGCAGATGGCATCGGTTGGTGAGCGGTGGTGGATGAAGCGGCCATTGTCCAGCGTAAATTGCAGCTCCAACATCTCGCCCTGCTGGGTCAACTTGAGCCCGGGGTTGGCGTTGGGCACTAATAGTTTGTGGTCGAAGTGCTGGTCCAGGCTCTGCTTGACTTGGCGTTTGACCTCGGCGAAGTCGAGTACCATGCCTTGGGCGTCGAGTCCGCCCTCCAACTCTACATCGACCAGCCAGCTCTCGCCGAGAAGGCCACGATGCGGGTCCAGGTAGGAGAAGTCGATAACAGTCAGGCGGTTGACGAAGAGTCGGGTCATGGATTTTGAACGGTTCGCTGCTGATTAACGCTGGATCGGGGCGATCTGCCAGATCTGCTGCGCATACTCCTGGATGGTGCGGTCGCTGGAGAAGTAGCCCATCTGCGCGGTGTTGAGTATCGCCATCTGGTTCCAGATCTCTGGCTGGCGGTAGATGGCATCGGCCCGATCGCTGCACTCAAGGTAGGCCTGGAAGTCGGCCATCACCATAAAGTGATCGCGATCCAGCAGGCTCTCCACCAGTGGTTTGTAGCGCTCCGGCTCTTCAGGCGAGAAGAAACCGTTGCCGATCATTTCTACCACCCGCCGCAGCAGCGGCTCGGACTCGAAGTGGTAGCGTGGATGGTAACCCTGCTGGCAGCGCTGTTTCACTTGGTCGGTGGTGAGGCCGAAGATAAAGATATTCTCTGCTCCCACCTGGTCGCGGATCTCCACATTGGCGCCGTCCAGGGTGCCCATGGTGAGTGAGCCGTTGAGCGCCAGCTTCATGTTGCCGGTGCCAGAGGCCTCCATGCCAGCGGTGGAGATCTGCTGCGACAGCTCCGCTGCGGGGATGATGTCGGCCGCGGTGGTGACATCGTAGTTGGGGATGAACAGCACCTTCAGCCGTTTGTTAACTGCTTGGTCGTTGTCGATGACGTCGGCCACATCGTTGATCAGGCGGATGATCAGCTTCGCCATGAAGTAGCCGGGGGCCGCCTTGCCGCCGAAGATGTAGGTGCGTGGCACCACCTCGGCGTCGGGGGCGTCGAGCAGGCGATTGTAGTGGGCGATCACCCGCATCAGGTTGAGCAGTTGGCGCTTGTATTCATGGATCCGTTTCACCTGTACATCGAACAGGGTGTGGGGGTCGATCTGTTGCCCCAGGTGGAACTTAACCAGCTCTGCAAGGCGCTGTTTGTTGACCAGTTTGGCTGCGGCGAATCGCTCCTGAAAGCTGCTGTCGTCGGCCAGCGGGATCAGCGCCTCGAGCTGGTTCAGGTCACGCACCCAGGCGTCGCCGATCGCCTCGCAGATCAGTGCCGAGAGGGGGCGGTTGGCCTGATAGAGCCAACGGCGTGGGGTGATGCCATTGGTGATGTTGATGATCTTGTTAGGATAGAACTCATCGAAGTCGTGGAAGGTCGATGACTTCAGCAGTCCGGAGTGGAGGGCCGAGACGCCATTGACCTTGTGGCTGCCGATGATCGCCAGATGCGCCATGCGCACCCGCCGGCCATCCTGCTCATCGATCACCGAGAGCCGCCGCTGCCGCTCGGTGTCGCCAGGGTGGAGGTTGGCCACCATCAGCAGAAAGCGGCGGTTGATCTCATAGATCAGCTGCAGATGGCGTGGCAGCAGCCGCCCTAGCAGCTCCACCGGCCAGCTCTCCAGGGCCTCTGGCAGCAGGGTGTGGTTGGTGTAGGAGAAGATCTTGGTGGTGATCTCCCAGGCCAGCTGCCACTCCAAATGGTACTTGTCGATCAGCACCCGCATCAGCTCCGGGATAGCGATGGCAGGGTGGGTGTCGTTGAGCTGGATGGCGACCCGCTCCGGCAGCTCGTGGATATCGTTGTGGTCGGAGAAGAAGCGGCGCAGGATATCCTTGAGTGAGGCGCAGACGAAGAAGTACTGCTGCTTGAGGCGCAGCTCGCGATTCTGGCTGCTGCTGTCGTCGGGGTAGAGCACCTTGGAGATATTCTCCGAGAGGGTCTTCTCCTCCACTGCGCTGCTGTATTCGCCCATGTTGAAGCAGCTCAGGTCGAACGCCTGATGCGCTTTGGCGCTCCACAGCCGCAGGTTGTTGACGGTGTCGTTTTTGTAGCCGGGGATCGGCGTATCGTAGGCCTGGGCGAGCACGAGATCACCCTCGATCCAGTCGAACTGACGCCGTCCGTTCGGCCCCTGATACTCCAGTACCCGACCGCCAAAGCGCACCTTGTAGGCCACCTCTGGGCGCGGGAACTCCCATGGGTTGCCGTGCGCTAGCCAGTTCTCCGGGTGCTCGACCTGTTGGCCGTTTTCGATGCGCTGGCGGAACATGCCGTACTCGAAGCGGATGCCGTAGCCGATGCCGGGCAGGTCGAGGGTCGCCATTGAGTCGAGAAAGCAGGCCGCCAGCCGCCCCAGGCCGCCGTTGCCCAGCGCGGCGTCGTGCTCCAGGTTGCGCAGTCGCTCCAGTTCGATGCCGAGCCGGTGCAGGGCGCTGCTGCAGGCGTCGTGGATATCCATGTTGAGCAGGCTGTTGGTCAGGCTGCGACCGATCAGGAACTCCATCGACAGGTAGTAGACTCGCTTGGCGTCGTTGCGGTAGTAGCTGCGCTGGGTCTCCATCCAGCGTTCGATCAGCCGGTCTCGCACCACATGGCAGAAGGCCATCATCCAGTCGTGGTCGGTGGCGGTGAAGGGATCCTTGCCGATGGTGTAGACCAGATGGTTGGAGACCGAGCGCTGGATCGCCTTCGGCTTGGAGGCGAGAAAGTCGAATTTGAAGCGGTTGCTGCTACTCATGGGCGTTCCTGGGGCTTGTTGGCGATTCAGTCGGCCGCCTTTTGCTGATCGTCCCCAGTATGGCAGTGGCGCGACAGCAGGGGTAGTCGCAGCAGTAGTGGTAACAGCAGCGGATAGACCAGTAGGCCGATCGCGTCGGCTCCCAGGTCGAGCAGCGAGAAGTGGCGGTCGGGCAGAAAGTGCTGGATTAGCTCGATCAGCAGACCGTAGCCGAGCAGCGGCAGCCACTTGCGCCGGTCCCAGCGTGAGTGTGGGAAGCTGAAGTCGCTCAGCAGCGCCAGGCAGAGAAACGCACTGCTGTGCTCCAGCTTGTCCCAGACACTGGAGACCATCGGGTAGTCGATGCTGGTGGTGGCCAGATGGGTGATCGCCAGCAGCGCCAGCATAAGAGCCGCCCGGAAGCCGAGGGTGAGTGGCGTGATTGGTCCTCTCCCCGGCTGACCAGTATCAGCTCTGCTCACGGGCCACCGCACGATAGCCGATGTCGTTGCGCAGATAGACCCCTTCCCAGCTGATGCTGCGTGCGAGCTGGTAGGCCCGTGCTTGGGCCGTGGCGACGTCCTCGCCCAGGGCGGTGGCGCAGAGCACCCGGCCGCCGGCGGTGAGCACCTGGCCATCCTGCTCTGCGGTGCCGGCGTGGAACACCTTCTCGCCATCGCACTCGCTTTCAGGTAGACCGGAGATTACCCTGCCCTTGGCGTAGTCGCCGGGGTAGCCGCCGGCGGCGAGCACCACGCCGAGAGCGGCGCGTGGATCCCATTCGGTGGTCTCACTATCGAGCTGGCCGTTGATGGCGGCGAGGCAGTGGGCCACCAGGTCGGAGCGCATCCGCAGCATGATCGGCTGGGTCTCCGGGTCGCCGAAGCGGCAGTTGTATTCGATCACCTTGGGGGTGCCGTCGGCCATGATCATCAGCCCGGCGTAGAGGAAGCCGGTGTAGGGCAGCCCCTCTGCAGCCATGCCCTTGATGGTGGGCAGGATCACCTCATCCATGATGCGCTGGTGGATCGCCTCGCTGACCACCGGTGCCGGCGAGTAGGCCCCCATGCCGCCGGTGTTGAGGCCAGTGTCGCCGTCGCCGGCGCGCTTGTGGTCCTGGCTGGTGGCCATTGGCAGCACATGTTCGCCGTCAGCGATGACGATGAAGCTCGCCTCCTCGCCGTCGAGGAACTCCTCGATCACCACCCGGTGACCCGCCTCACCGAAAGCGTTGCCGGCGAGCATATCCTTCACCGCTGCCTCGGCGGTCTGCAGATCCATCGCGACGATGACGCCTTTGCCGGCGGCCAGGCCGTCGGCTTTGATCACGATCGGCGCACCCTGCTGCTGCAGATAGGCGAGTGCCGGCTCGATCTCGGTGAAGGTTTTATAGTCGGCGCTAGGGATCTGGTGGCGGGCGAGGAAGTCCTTGGTGAAGGATTTGGAGCCCTCCAGTTGGGCCGCGCCCTGGGTCGGGCCGAAGCACTTCAGGCCGGCTGCAGTGAAGGCGTCCACCAGGCCGATCACCAGTGGCACTTCGGGGCCGACGATGGTCAGGCCGATCGCGTTGGTTTTGGCGAAGCTGACCAGCGCATCGATGTCCTCGACGCTGATCGCTACATTCTCCAGCTTCGGTTCCAGCGCGGTGCCGGCATTGCCAGGGGCGACGAAGACCTTGTCGGCCAAAGGAGACTGGGCCGCCTTCCAGGCGAGGGCGTGTTCTCGGCCACCGGAGCCGATGACGAGTATCTTCATGGTGTTCTACTTCAGGCGTTATGGAAACTGGCGCAATGATACCGTTTCATGGGACGGGTTTGTATCGTTGCGGAGTGAGGGGCGGCATGAAAAAGGCCCCGCAGGGCCTTGTTGAGTGGGGCGACGGGTCTGCGTGTTACAGGCCCACCAGCTGGGCGTGCAGTCCGCGGTGTTCGACCTTGTGCAGCAGCTCGCTGGCGTGGATGTCGGCAGGATCGTAGTCGACCAGGATGAGATGACGGGCCTTCTCGTTGACGCAGGCCGAGACCACCCCGTCGACACTGGACAGTTCACGTTCGATGGCGTTGATGTTGGCGTCGTCTAGCTCTTCGACGATATGGATCACTACATCAGTACAGGTGTTTGGCATGGTAGCACCACCTTAGGGTTGACTGGAGGTCAGTAGGTCGCCTCAGTGAGGGTCATGTAGAAGAGATAGACCAGGCTGGCGTGAAGGTAAAGCGGAAAAGCCCTATAAGGCGTGGTGGTGCGGCTACTTGTGTGTGGTGACACCACGTTCGCTGGCTTCGAAGAAGGCGATGATGCGCTGCGCCTCGCTGCCCTGGGGCTCACCGCGCAGCTGTTCCAGAGCCTGGGAGATGTTGAGGTCTGAGTGGTAGAGGATCTTGTAGGTCTGTTTGATCGATTTGCGGGCCGTTGCATCGAAGCCGTTACGGCGCAGCCCCACTGCGTTGAGCCCTAGGATGCGCGCTGGGTTGCCGTCGCAGGTGGTGAAGGGGGGGACGTCTTTAACCACCTTGGCGCAGCCGGCGATCATGACGTTGTCGCCGATGCGGCAGAACTGATGGATTCCCGCTAGGCCAGAGATGAAGGCCTTGTTGCTGACGGATGCATGGCCGGCAAAGGCGGTGTAAGAGCCGACTACGTTGTGGTCGCCAAAACGGCAGTCGTGGCCGACGTGGCAGTTAGACATGAAGTAGTTGCCGCTGCCGATGATGGTGCCGTCCTCGCTCTTCACGCCGCGACTGAAGTTGACGCCCTCTCTGAAGTGGTTGTTGTCGCCGATCAGCAACGGGCGGCTCTTCTCCGGAGTGAAGCTGAGATCCAAGGGTTCGCAACCCAGCATGGCGCCGCTGTAAACGCGGTTGTTTTTGCCCAGGGTCGTGCCGCTGAAGATGCGCACCCCGCTCTCGATCACGCAGCCCTCGCCGATGAAGACGCCGCCCTCGATGATGGAGAAGGGGCCGACGCTGACCGATGGGTGCAGCTCGGCACCGTCCTCGATGATGGCGGTGGGATGGATCTTATTCATGGAAACAGCGTCTCACCACAAAGGGCACAAAGAACACTAGGGCGTTAGCCATTATTTCTTCTTGTGCTTTGTGTTCTTCGTGGTAAAGCCGATCAGTGACGAAAGTGCCGCATGCCGGTGAAGACCATCGCCATGCCATGTTCGTTGGCGGCGGCGATCACCTCTTCGTCACGCATCGAACCACCAGGCTGGATCACTGCGGCGATGCCCGCTTCGGCGGCGCTGTCGATGCCGTCACGGAAGGGGAAGAAGGCGTCGCTCGCCATCACCGAGCCCTTCACCTCTAGGCTGGCGTGTTCGGCCTTGATGCCGGCGATACGCGCGGAGTTGATGCGGCTCATCTGGCCGGCGCCGACGCCGATGGTCATGCCGTCTCGACCGTAGACGATGGCGTTGGACTTGACGAACTTGGCGACCCGCCAGGTGAAGAGCAGGTCGCGCATCTCCGCTTCGGTGGGTTGGCGTTCGGTCACCACCTTGATCTGGTTGCTCAGCTGCAGGTCGGCATCCTGTACCAGCAGGCCGCCGTTGACGCGTTTGAATTCCAAACGGTGCAGCGATTCGGCGGACCACTCGCCACACTCCAGTAGACGCACATTCTTTTTCGCGGTTACAGCCTCGATGGCGGCGGCGGAGAGTTTGGGAGCGATGATCACTTCGACGAACTGGCGCTCGACGATGGCCTGGGCGGTCTCGCCGTCGAGTTCGCCGTTGAAGGCGATGATGCCGCCGAAGGCCGACTCCGGGTCGGTGCTGTAGGCGCGGTTGTAGGCGTCGAGCAGATTATCGCCGAGGGCGACGCCGCAGGGGTTGGCGTGTTTGACGATGACGCAGGCCGGGCCCTCGTCGAAGTTCTTCACGCACTCCAGCGCCGCATCGGTGTCGGCGATGTTGTTGTAGGAGAGCTCTTTGCCCTGGATCTGGCGGGCAGTGGCGACACTCGCCTCGTCGATCTGGTGTTCGACGAAGAAGGCGGCCTTTTGGTGCGGGTTCTCGCCATAGCGCATGGTCTGCACCTGCTTGAACTGCATCGAGAAGGTGCGTGGGAAGTCGCTCGCCTCGTCACCCACTCGGGCACCCAGGTAGTTGGCGATGGCGGCGTCGTAGCGAGCAGTGTGTTCGAAGGTCTTGACCGCCAGGTCGAAACGGGTGGCTGGACTGACCTCGCCGTTGCGGGCGCTCATCTCGTCGAGCACCCGGCCGTAGTCGTCAGCATCCACCACCACGGCGACGTCGGTGTGGTTCTTGGCCGCGGCGCGCAGCATGGTGGGGCCGCCGATGTCGATGTTTTCGATGGCGGTGGGCAGATCGCAGTCGGGGTTGGCGACGGTCTGTTCAAAGGGGTAGAGGTTGACCACGATCAGGTCGATGGGGCCGATGCCGTTCTCTTTCATGACGCTGTCATCGGTGCCGCGTCGGCCGAGGATGCCACCGTGGATCTTCGGGTGCAGGGTCTTCACCCGGCCGTCCATCATCTCCGGGAAGCCGGTGTACTCGGAGACCTCGATCACCGGGATCGCGTTTTCGGTAAGTAGGCGGGCGGTACCACCGGTGGAGAGGATCTCGACGCCCTTGTCGGCCAAGGTGCGGGCGAAGTCGACGATGCCGGTTTTGTCAGAGACGCTGATCAGGGCGCGGGTGATTGCAGACATGGTTGCTCTATCCGTTTGTTTATCAAATGGTTTCTAGTTGGGGCTACTGCTTCGATCGCGTCTCATTCTTGCGGGCAGGGTGCTACTGAGGGAGGCGCGATCGGAGTGGCCGTTGTTATGCTCGGTGGACGGAGTTCAGTCCAGTCCGTACTGGGCGAGCTTTTTGCGCAGGGTGCTGCGGCTGATGCCGAGTACCGCGGCGGCACGAGTCTGGTTGCCGCCGGTATAGTCCATTACGCTCTCCAGCAGCGGTGACTCCACTTCGTTCATCACCAGTCGGTAGAGATTGCTCATACCATGGCCGTCGATGTGCTCGAAGTAGCGCTGCATTGCGTCGTGGACGCACTGTCGCAAAGGCTCTGATTTTTTCCTCGGAGTGGCGCTAAGATCCCCCTCGCCACTCTTGCTGTATAGTCCTGCCTCAATGTTCATGCCGCTATTTCCCCCAGTTGCATTTGCATCGAAAAAAACCGACCTATGAGTTGTAGTTGTGCTGCGATTGTGTCGGTCTGATTGATCTCCCTTCTGAAGCCTGCTCCACCCGGGTGGGTCTTGCTGTACCACGCAATGTGCTTGCGTGCGATGCGTACGCCCTGGTGTTCTCCGTAGAATGCGTAGAGGCTTTGCAGGTGTTCCATCAGTACTGCTTGTGTCCACTTCAGCGATGGGCTTGGCAGTTTTTCCCCTGTCTTCAGGTAGTGATCGATCTCGCGGAAGATCCAGGGTCTGCCCTGGGCTGCCCGGCCGATCATCACGCCGTCCGCTCTTGTCTCTCTTATAACTTCAGCCGCCTTTTCCGGGGAGTCGATATCGCCGTTGGCGATGACCGGGATGGCGACAGCCTCTTTTATCTGGCGAATCGTCTCGTATTCGGCCTCTCCTGCAAAACGGCATTCACGGGTGCGGCCATGCACCGCCAGCGCTTGGATGCCGCTGTTCTCGGCGATGCGTGCAATCTCTACCCCATTACGGTTGTTGGTATCCCAGCCGGTGCGGATCTTCAGGGTGACAGGAATATCCACCGCGTCGACCACTGCTTGAAGAATCTTTTCCACCAGCGCGCTGTCCCGTAGCAGTGCTGATCCTGCCGCGACCTTGCAGACCTTCTTGGCCGGGCATCCCATATTGATATCGATGATCTGGGCGCCATGCGCCACATTGAGGCGCGCCGCCTCCGCCATCATGGTCGGATCCGAGCCGACGATCTGTATCGAAATCGGGCCGCTCTCCCCCTCATGGTCGAGCCGCTTCATGGTCTTGCGGTTGCCCCACAGTGCGGAGTTTGCCGAGACCATTTCGGAAACCGCCATGCCGGCTCCCAAGCGCCGGCAGAGTTGCCGAAACGGGTGGTCGGTCACGCCAGCCATTGGCGCCAGGATCAGATTGTTCTCCAGCTTGTAGGGGCCGATCTGCATGAGTCCCATCACCTGGCTGCACGTGGTTTTTATTGAGGGAAAGACTGTGAATCTTACCCTCAATCAGGTCATGAAGTAAAACCTGTTTTGTCGGTGTGGGGTGGAATTTACATGGATATCAGTGGGATAGAGTGTTTGCGTGCCGGGATTCTATTTCCACGAACAGATTAGAGGAATTCAAACTTGAAGCCAATCACGTCGCTACCCGGGTCGACCAGTTCCATCTGGATACGGATCGGCAGTCCGGCTGGCATTAGGTTATCGGTGGAGAGGCTTAGCGGCAGGTATTCGGCAGGCAGGAAAGTGCGTCGGGCGACCGCCTTGCCCGCTTCATTGAAGAGGCTCAACTGTAGCTTGGGGAAGGGTTGCTCGAAGCTTGCCTGGTTGACCATGTCGAGCTGCAGATAGAGGGCGTCGTCATGTTCTGGGTGGATGCGCAGGTCGCGCTCGACCACCACGATACGCTTTGGGTCGCGCCGTTGAGGAAGAGTACAGTTGAACTGGTTGCAGGCTTGCTGCAGCAGATCGCGCCCCAGCGGATGGGCGGCGATCTGGTCACGGAACTGCCAGGTCAGTTGCCCGCCTAGAACGATTAGCAGAAGCAGTGCGCCGAAGCCCCACAGGCGGCTCTGCTTGGCGTAGCCGGGCTCAATGAAGATCCCTCCCAGGTCGAAGGAGTCCTCATCTAGTGTGTGGGCTGGTGGCTTCTCCTTGTCTGCCGAGGAGGGCTGGCTCTGTTCCCCTGGCGGGGTGGAAGGAGGCTCTGCGTCGCTCGGCTGTGGCTGATCCTCCGCTGGGACCAGGGCGACATCTTCTTCAGCCTCAGCGAGTAGGGCGGTGGTTTTGCTCTCAATCTCCTGGCTGGGGTTGCTGTCGATGTCCAGGTCATAGTCGTTGAGGTTGACCCTGTCGACGCTCAGCTCATCCTCTTGCTTTGCCTCGATATCATCGAGGGGGACGCCCGCCGCGCCCTTCTCTGGAAGTGAGAAGTCGATGCTGTCGAGGATCACCGAATCGCTGTCGAGCAGCATGTAGGAGCTGGTCTGCTCGTTGCCCTCGGCATCGGCATCAAACAGCTCATCAGCCTCGCTGGTTTTAGCCTCGAGCGTGGTTTTCTCATCGGCCAGGGGCTGGCCGGATGTGTCAGGGGGGCGCTGTTCCTCTGCATGCAGCCCAGGCAGCGACTGCAGATTCTGCAGTGCATTGAATATCTCCTCACACTCGCAACAACGAGCAAGGCCGTTGGCGGCCTTGAGTTGATCGAGGCTGATTCTGAACAGGGTGTGGCAGTTGGGGCAGCGGGTAAACATCAAAAGCGTGGGGGCGTGGAAACAGTTGGACTAACGTTAGACGGAAGTGATGAGTCAGGCAATAGGCAGGTGTAGATCGGCGCGGCGGTTTAAAATTCTTTGTCGAGCACCAGACGGAACATGCTGACACCTTCGCCAAAACGATAGCCCAGGCCGATACGCGGTAGTCCAGAGAAGCCGCTCTTGCCGCCGTTGGAGAGGTCTACACTAAGGCCTGTCTCCCACAGAGCGGTGATCTCCTGCTTCTCTTGCTGCAGTGAGGTGAACTCTGAGCCGTTGATGTAGAGCTGGTTGAGACCGTAGATGTTGAGGTCGGCGTTCCAGCCAAAGATGTTGCTCTGTTTGGGGAGATGGATGTCGAGCTGGGTTTCGAACGAGAGAAATCGGTCGGACTGACTGTTGTCGTCCAGGGCGTAGCCGGAATAGCGTACCCGGTTGCCGAGCAGCAGGTCGTGATTGCCCCAGTCAAAGGCGTAGCGGCTCTCCATGCCAGTGGAGTAGATCCAGGCAACCTGCTTGCCGTCGCGGGCCTTGCCGGTGCCGATGTCGACAAAGGGGGTCAGTATCCACTGCTCCGATGCGGGCAAGTGTAGGTGCAGCCCGGGCAGGCGGCCAACCGTCTCAACTTGGTCGGGCAGGTTGGGTAGAGAGATGTCGTCGAATTTGAAATCGTAGAGGCCGATGGTGGACGGCTTGGTGACCTCGAGTTCCCAGCCCGTTTTGTCGCCCAGCCGCATCGAGGCGTTGAGCGGGATCCTGAACGCGCCGGTGGTGCGATCGCTGGGGCCAATCGGCGGTGCGGGGGTGAAGTTGGGGCTTTCGTGCAGATCCAGTTGGGGTGTCGCCGCAGCAGGCAGCGCGACCACCAGCAGCAATATTGCCGTGAGCATCCGGTGCGCTGCGTGGCGCTGATTTGGGAGCATTGGTTGCCGTCTGTTCCCTTTCATGGGGGTCCCTTGATGATCACATCCTGCCGCAGTGGATGAATAATGCATCTGAAGCACTGCTGTTGTCTCCCCTAAAATCGCGTGGTGTGACGTTGTTCCGCCTGCATTGGGATGGCAAGCTTTAGCCTCTATCGGCAGCCAAGCTGATTACTTAAATCATAGTGTGCAAAATTCATCAGGATGATAATGCGATTCCCAGGATTGAAGTTTGGCATTGTTGCACTGGCCGTGGTGTTGCTGACGCTGGGCCTGGCGGCTGCGAGCTTGCCGCTCTGGCTTGAGCCACACAAGGACCGGTTGGCCGCACTGATTTCAGATGCCTTGGGGCGTAAGCTGGAGCTGCGCGGAGAGTTGCGCCTCAAATCGCTCTTTCCACCGGCCCTGCAGGCACGGCAGGTGGCGCTGATGAACCCCGCCTGGGCCTCTCGTGCGGAGATGATCAGCGCCCGCGAGTTGCAGCTCAGCCTCTCTCCCATGGCGCTGCTGGCGGGGCGCATTGAGGTTGCCGAGGGGCGTCTGCTGGGGGCCGATCTGCGGCTCGAACGTGCTACAGATAACGCCAACAACTGGCAGTTTGGGGCGTCTGGTGGGAGCTCAAGCGGTGCTTCGTTGCCGGAGATTCCTCGGATTCAGATCGACGACTCACTCCTGTCCTATCTGGAAGATGGCGTTTTGCATCGACTAGAGCTCACATCGGTCAGCGGTCGGCTCGGGGCGACGGGCCATTTCGAGCTGTTTGGCGATGTGCGCTACCGCTCGATCCCGATGAACGGACGTTATGTTATCGATTTTCCTGCCCATGAGCCGACCAACTACTCATTCAGCTTTGCCGGTGAGGGGGTGCGGTTGGCGGGTTATACCGAGGCGGAGCGCTTGCTGTGGCTGCTTGAGGCGTGGCAGAGCCCCATGTGGGAGCGTTTGAGCGGTCTCAACCTGGCTGCTGATGCACGGGTTGAAGTTGCGGGTGAACTACGCGCCAGCGATCAAGGGATGGCGCTGCAGCAGATCTTTGGTCGTGCGGTCAATGTTGCCGGCGTCAACAGACTGCTGCTGACCCAGGGTAGTGCCCGGATCGCCGAGCAGAGCCTGACCATCGATCTGCAGGGAGAGGCCGATGCTCAGCCCGTCTCACTGCATGCCACCCTTGGAGAGAGAGGGAAGGGTGAAAAGCGGCCACTCACTATCGTGTTGAGCTCGAAAAAAAATAGCCTGAAGGCAGATGGTGCTCTGCATGAGACAAGGCCACGGTTGACTGAATTGTCGCTGCTGTGGAAGGGGGAGCGGTTCGAGTCACTGCTGCCTTCACGAATCCCGTCAGTTCCCATCGGGGCCTACCGGCTTGCTGCGAAGCTGCAGATTGCGCAGGATCAGTGGCGGTTGCAGCAGATCGAGGGACGGATCGGGAAAACCCGCTTCGGCGGTGATCTGCGGCTGGAGACACGCCAGGGGAGGCGAACACTGACAGGTGAGCTGGACTTCAAGCGACTCAACCTGCGCCCGCTGCTGAGCGACGCCAGCAGGCAATCAGACGATGCAGAAGAGATGCTGCACCTGCCGCTTGCGCTCGACCTGGCTGTGCGTGCCAAATCTTTGCAGCTGCCTGCAGCCGAGTTGCATGCGGTGCAGGCGCGTCTCACTCTCTCCGACGAACAGGTTGCCCTTGAGGATGTCGCCTTCCGATGGCGCAAGCAGAGGTTTACCGGCCAGGGTCGACAGCAGCTGAGTGGCGGTGAATGGGATCTGCAGCTGGCAGGCTCGCAGCTGTCTCTCGCAACCCTGTTGCCCAAATCCGGGCTTAAGGGGAAGCTCGCCGGCATGTCACTTGAGCTGTCGGCTAAAGGTGTAAGCCGAGAGGCAGTGGCGAAAAGCGGGCGAGTGCAACTGCGCCTGCAAGGTGGGGTGGTCGAAGTCGCCGGCTTTGGTAAACAACAGCCCTTACGCTGGGAGCTGAAACAGACACAGCTGAAAGGGGCGCCGGGAAAGCCACTGCAGTTTGCCGCCTCGGGGCAGCTCGATGGGGAAAGCCTGAAATTGAAGGCTGTGGGTCCGCAGCTCGCTCAGCTGGTCGAATCGGCTGGGCCGCTGCGGTTTGCATTTGATGCGAGCTATCCCAAAGGGGGAGCGAGCCTGAAGTTCGATCTGGGGGCTAGTGATTGGCGTTTGCAGGGGCCGCTGCAGATCGAGGCCAAGGGGCGTGCTCTGCCCGCCTGGGCGAGTCGGCAAATTGGCCTGGGCAAAGGCTGGCCGCACCGGCTCAGGATGAGCCTGCTGCTGCAGAAGCGGGGGCTACGACTGCAGCCGTTTTCGCTCACCCTGGGGCGCAACCAGATCGGCGGCAGGCTCGAGCTTCGCCGGGGCGGTAGCCGACCAGCCTTGAGCGGCTCGCTGACATCGGAGCGACTCGATCTTAGGCAGCTGTTTGCTGCCCAGTCGGGCCTGCGGGGAAAAAAGTCGCAGCGGATGGCCGAGCGTCGTATCCGGCTCGAGTGGGTCTCCGCAGCGGATCTGGAGCTGGATCTCGACTTCAAGAGTCTTCGCTATGGCAAGAGTCGCCTCGGCAAGGGGCAGCTGCGGCTGCAGACCAAAGGAGCGCGATTGCGCTTGGTGCCGATCGAGCTGGCATTCAGCGGCGGCGGTACGCTACGGGCCAAGTTCTATGCTGATCCGCGTGGGCCGCAGAAAAAGTTCAAGCTGTTGGCCCACGCTAAGACATTGGATTATGGGCAGTTGCTGCGCCACCTCGATCTGAGTCGGGACCTGGATGGCAAGAGCGACATCACCCTTGATCTCGATGCGGGCGCACGCACCTGGGGGGGGCTGCTGCAGAGCCTGAGCGGGGATCTTGTGATAGTTGGCGGTAAGGCGAAGCTGCGCAACCAGGAGCTACCCTACAAGCTGCAGGATCTGGTCACCACGCTACTGTCCCAGCTGCAGGACGAGAAGCAGCACGACACCCATCTGAATTGTCTGGTGAGCCGCTGGTACCTCAAGCAGGGGGTGGCGCGCAGTCTGGGGCTGCTGGTTGATACTCAGGAGCTGACCATCGCCGGGAGTGGCAAGATTGACTTCAGGCGGGATCGTATCGACATGATCCTCGATCCGCGGCCCAAGCAACTGACCCTGATCTCCTTCGCTAATCCGGTGGCGGTGAGCGGACCGCTGCATGATCCGCAGATCAACCCGACCAAGCTGAGTGTTTTGAAAGCGATCGCCGGCGTGGCACTGGGGATCTCCAACCCCGCGCTGTTGCTGGTGGCGTTTGGCGATGTTGGGGTTGGGGATGAGAACCCCTGCCTCAGCGCCTATCAGAAGCTGGAGCGGCGCGTTGGCGTGGATGAAGAGAGCAATGAGCTGCTGGAGGGGGTGCAGGCCGAGCTGGGGAGTCAGATGGATCGGGTTGGCGGTGCGATCTGGCGGGTATTGAGTCCAGTGGACGAGGCGCTGAGTGGTGAGCCACCAAGGCAGCAGGGTGAGGCTGGCCTGAGGGCCGGCGAGAGTATTCTTGATTATGACAACTAGCCCCGCGCCTGGGGATTTATGCACTCAACCCGGTTGCGGCCGTTCGATTTCGCTAGATAGAGCGCCTGATCCGCGTTTTCCAGCAGGGCCTTGGCGATGCTCTCCAGGTCGGGCTGTAGATCGGGTGGTGGTGGCAGGCTCTGCGCGGCGCCGACCGAGACCCTGATCGGGATCGTCTGGCCGCTCTCCAACCGCACCGGTTCGCGCTCCACACGCTGGCGAATCCGCTCCGCTAGCCGCAGTGCCTCTTCCAGCGTGGTGTGGGGCAGGAGTAGGGTGAACTCTTCGCCGCCGTAGCGGATCGCCAGATCACTCGCCCTCAGCTGCTCTCGCAGGCGCCGGGCCAGCTCCTGCAGTACCTGATCCCCCGCCGAATGGCCGTGTTGGTCATTGATCTGTTTGAAGTGGTCGGCATCGACAAATAGGCAGCTGAGCGGCTGGTGATAGCGGTGCGAGCGGGAGAGCTCCTGAGGCAGGCGTCGGTCGAGATATCGGCGGTTGTACAGTTCGGTGAGCGGGTCGGTAAAACCGCTCAGCAGCAGACGCTCGCGATTGGCGGCGTTTTCCAGACAGACACCACTGACTGTGGCGAGGTGTTCGATGAAGTCGCTGGCATGGTGGCGGGTGAAGCGGTCGTGGCGCCGGCTGCCCATGCAGATCCAGCCGATAATCTTGCCGCGGCGGGGGATCGGAAGCAGTGCGACACTCTGCAGCTGTTGTGGGTTGTCGAACAGACCGGCGTGTTCAGGTACCAGGAAGGGGCCGAGCCAGACTCGTTGCAGGCTGGTGAGATGGGGGTGTGCCTGTTGTAGATCATCGACCAGACGTACTGCGGGGAAGCTCTCTGCCGGGATGCCGTTGTTGTTGAGTAGGTCGCGCAGATGGTGTTTCCGATCCTCCAGCAGCAGACAGATCGACGCCAGCTCCATGGAGCGTCGCATGCCATCTGTCAGATGCTGCAGCAGTTCCGCCAGGGAGCCGGCAGAGAGCAGTTCCAGCTCTCGCTGATGGAAGCGATTCAGGGTCGTCTCATTACGCCGCGCCTCGTTGCTCAGCTCCTTGAGTCGTTGTTTGAGGTGGCGGTTTTCCCGTTCCATATCCCGCATGTCGGCGCGTCGTCCTTTCTATGACTGGGCGTGTTAGCGGCGCTTCTGTTTGATACTTGAAGAGTGGCGACTACTATCTGATTGGTCGTCAGGGATTGGATAACTCAGGGAGAGTGCGATGCGACAGGGATGTTTCGCCGGCTTGGTGTTGGGTGTCGGCTTGTGTGTAGGGTGGATCGGTGTGCCGGTGACGGCAGCAGCGGATGAGTCGATCTACCGCTGTACCATGGCGGATGGTGCGGTGGAGTTTCGCCAGCGCCCCTGCCAGCAGGGGGTGCAGAGCGAGACCCGGGTGGTGGAGCAGACTCGCGGTTTTGAAGCGCCGGCGCAGCGCCCCGCTGCCGCCAAGAAACGCAAATTGCGACGTAAAAAATCGAATGCCGGGGCGGCTGAGCGGGCGCGCAAACGCCAACAGGAGCGCTGTTTTCGTACCGAGCAGAAGCTGCAGCGGGTCGAGAACCGGTTGCGGGCCGGCTACAAGGCGTCGCACAGCGCCCGTCTGCACCAGCGCCAGGATGAGTATGAGGATTATCTGAGCCGCTTCTGCCACTAGGGAGCGTTGGAGACCCGCCAGCGTTGGTAGTCGGGCTCGCTGAGATAGCCGCGGCTGTTGATGTAGTTGGCCACGTTGCGCAGCCGGTAGAAGCGCACCACCGAGTCGACCCGGATGATCTCATTGCCCTGTTCGTCGAAGAACAGCAGCGACGGGGTGTAGAAGAGGCCAAGTTCTTTCGCCCACTGCTTCGCCGTGGAGCGTCTGCCGTCGGGGATGACGATAGGGGTGTCGGCGTTGATGTCGAGCTGCACGTTGTCGAACCGCTGGAACAGCCTGTTGATGGCGGGTTCGCGTAGCGGCTGGCCATGCAGCACATCACAGGCGTGGCACTCACCCTGCTCGAAGAAGACCGCCAGCGGGCGCTCGCCGGGGAAGCGGGAGCGGTCGAGGTTGTGCGGTGGCGGCAGGAAGAAGGACTCCTCGTTGAGCTCGCCGGGCTCGAAGTGGGTCGCCTCGTCGGCGCGGGCCAGGTAGTCGGGAAAGCTCTCTCTCTGGTAGTGGCGGTCGGCCACATACTCCAGTGCAGCACGAAACTGGTAGGGTGGGTAGTAGCCGCGCAACCGCAGTGCCTCGTGGCCTTCCTCATCGTAGAAGATCAGCGAGGGAGTGAAAGTGGTGTTCTCGCGCTGGGCCAGTTCCCGCTCCGTGAGCAGCTCGCCAGCCAGGTCGGTGACCTCGTCGATGCCCCAGATGTTGATTGCGACCACCTCGAAGTGGCGGCGGGTGTAGGCGGTGATGTCAGAGAGACCGAAGTTCACCTGCAGAAGCATCTTGCAGTAGGCGCAGCGCTGCTGGCCGAAGTAGAGGATCAGCCCTTGCTTGCCGCTCTGTTGGACATCGGCCAGATCCTCCTGCAGGTCGAGGAAGCTGTGTTTGAACCAGTCGGGGTGGCTGAGCGGCTCCTCCAGGGGAAAGTCATCGAAGGCGAAGAGATCTTTGGTATCTTCGGCAGCAAGAGCCGGGAGTGCGGACAATAGCAGGCTGCCCCACAGCAGCAGGGGCAGGAGGGATCGATGGTGTTTCATGCGGACAGCTCTTGGTGGTTTGTTTTTCCAATGCGCCCGGAACAATCAGTCTGCCTGCCGCCGGTAGTTGTTGTTGGTGTAGCGGCTGGTTCTGTTCCGACCACTCTGGCCGGAACGTTTTGTCCAAGTATATGCAGAGTGGACTCGGATTACTCCTTTTCGCGTTCGAGGTATTGCGACCAGTCGACGCTGCTGTCGCCGAACACGAAGAAGAAGGGGTTGAGCAGCGAATCTTTGGTGTTGTAGCGCAGCGGCTGCATATCGAGCATGGTGATTTTGCCGCCGGCAGCCTCCACTACCGCCTGCGCAGCGGCGGTGTCCCACTCGGAGGTGAGGCCAAGGCGTGGGTAGAGATCGGCGCTGCCCTCGGCCACCAGGCAGAACTTCAGCGAGCTGCCCATGGATGTCAGCTGGTGAGGGCCGATGTTTTCGAGGAATTTGATCAGCGAATTGCCGGCGTGGGAGCGGCTGCCGGCGACGATCGCTGGACTGCGCAGCTTGGCTTGCACCTGAATCGCCTCGGCCTCTGCCGGGCCCTGTTTTTTCCACGCCCCCTCGCCAAGTACGCCGTAGTAGAAGCGCTCCAGCACCGGCGCATAGATCACGCCGAGCGTCGCCTGCTGATTTTCCACCAGGGCGATGTTGACGGTGAACTCGCCATTGCGTTTGACGAACTCGCGGGTGCCGTCGAGCGGGTCGATCAGCCAGTAGCGGTTCCAGCTCTGGCGGGTCTAAAGGGGATCTTGGCGGACTCCTCCGAGAGCACCGGGATCTCCGGGGTGAGGCGTTCCAATGCCTCGACGATGATCTGGTGGGAGGCGAGGTCGGCCTTGGTTAGGGGGGAGTCGTCAGCCTTCTGCTCGATGCCAAAGTCGTCGGAGTTGTAGACCTCCATGATTGCGTCGCCGGCCTGTTTGGCGAGTTCGAGGAGTTGGTCCATGGAGATCGGTGTGGTCATTGCAGATATTCCCTTGTCAGGCAGAGCGCGGCGATCGAGCGCGCCTCGGTAAAATCGGGTTGGGCCAGCAGTTGCTGCCAGTTTGAGAGTCTCCAGGGGACCACCTCGATGGGCTCGGGTTCATCCCCTTCGAGCCGGTCCGGGTAGAGATCGCGCGCCAGAATAACATGGGTATTGTGCTGGATGTAGGAGGGTACGATGGTCACAGTGCGCAGTAGTTCCAGGTTTCGCGCCGCGTAGCCGGTCTCCTCGCGGATCTCCCGCCCAGCCGCCGCCAACGGCGTCTCGCCGGCCTCGATGCGCCCCTTCGGCAGACCGAGCTGATAGTTGTCGGTGCCGCTGGCGTATTCACGGATCAGCAGCACCGTATCCTCGTCGAGCATCGGTACGATCAGCACCGAGCCGCTGCTGCCGCCAAGCAGCCGTTCGTGGGTGCGGCGCTCACCGTTGGCGTATTCGATCTCCATCTCCTCGACACGGAAGATGCGGGACTGGACTACTTGGCGGCGGCTGAGGATCTTTGGTTTTTGTGGCATGATCGAGCTCGTTTCGTTGCAACCAGCTGGGGTGGCACAGCCTAACATGGAGCCGACTTTTGACGATGATTGACTGGCAGCAAATCGATACCGTGTTGCTCGACATGGATGGCACCCTGCTTGATCTGCACTTCGACAACCACTTCTGGCTGGAGTACGTGCCACAGCGTTACGCAGAGACCCGTAGTCTGGAATATGCGGAGGCCAAGGATCAGCTGATGGCTCGCTACAAGAGCATCGAGGGGACTCTGGAGTGGTACTGTGTCGACCACTGGAGCCGCGAGCTGGGGCTCGATATTGCGCTGTTGAAGGCGGAGGTGGAGCATCTGATCCAGGTGCATCCGCATGTGGTCGATTTTCTCGATCAGCTGATGTGCGCCGGTAAGCGCCGGGTGTTGGTGACCAACGCCCACCAGAAGGCGTTGGCGTTGAAGATGGAGCGGACCCGCCTGGCGGGCTTTTTCGATCACATCGTCACCGCCCATGATCTGGGTCTGCCGAAGGAGGATCCTGCGTTCTGGGATAAGCTGCAGGCACTGGAGCCGTTTGATCGTGAACGCACCCTGTTTGTTGATGACAGCCCCTCGGTGCTTGCATCGGCCCGGGGCTATGGCATCCGCTGGCTGCTGGCGATCCTCAAGCCAGACTCCAAGGGGCCGCTGCGTGAGGCGGGAGAGATCCCAGCCATTCACGACTTCTCCGAGGTGATGGCGGGTCTGCGTTCGGTCTGCTGATCAGCTCTTTTTGGCGTCCTGGCTGGCGCTGATCTGTGCCAGCATCTGCTCCATCCGCTGTAGCCGTTCATCCATCTGCAGGGTGCGCGTCTCGATGTTGTGCACCTCGCCGGCCTCGCCCTCGCCGGTATCCCGGGCGAACTGCTCATGCTCCCGTTGCAGGGTCTCCAGCACGATGCCGATCATCATGTTCAGGAAAACGAAGGCGACGATGAAGATGAAGGAGAGAT
>NZ_AFOC01000004.1:0-59363 GCF_000224455.1 endosymbiont of Riftia pachyptila (vent Ph05) | reverse complement strand
TGTTCCTGTTGGTGGCGGCCCCCTGGTATTTGGTGCAGTATCTGCAAAACGGCATGGGCTTTTTCGAGGGCTTCTTCTTCACCCACAACAGTGGCCGTTTCAGCGATGCGATGGAGGGGCACCAAGGCGGGTTCTGGTTCTATCTGCCGGTGCTGCTACTCGCCACCCTGCCGTTTACCCTGCCGATCGCTGGCGGGTTGGGGATGGCGGTTAAGAGGTGGAGTGAGCCACTGCCGCGATTTCTGTTGATCTGGTTTGGCTTTGTCTTCCTCTTCTTTTCCTTTTCCGCGACCAAGCTGCCCCACTACTTGATCTACGGGCTTACGCCGCTGTTTCTGCTTGGCGGGGTCTGGCTGAGCGGCAGGCGCCTCGGCACGGCGGCTTTTCTGCCACTGCTGCTGCTGTTGGGTCTGTTGCTGGCGCTGCCGGGCCTGCTGGATATGGCGCTGCCACAGATCAAAGACCCCTACGCTCAGGCGGCCCTGGCCGAGCCTGAGCGGCACTTCACCAGTGCCTACTATGGCGGGATCGGTCTGGCGTTGGTTGCGGCGATCGGGTTGATGTTGTTTCGCCGCCGTTTAGGCGAGTTGAGCCTGCTCGCCACCGGCCTGCTGGCGGTGTTTGCCCTCTCCGGGGTGTTCCTGCCGGTATTTGGTCAGATCCAGCAGGGGCCGGTGAAACGTGCCGCGGAGCTGGCCCGAGGCCTGCCGGGCGAAGTGATCATGTGGCGCGCTAAACTGCCCAGCTTCAGCGTCTATCGGGAGGCGGTCACGCCCACCCGGGAGCCCAGGGCAGGCGACCTGGTACTGACAAAGCGCCACCATCGTGCCGATCTGCCTCCCCACACTCTGCTGTTTGATGAGGGTGGCATCGTCCTGGTGAAAATCGATCCGGAGATCCCCCATGAGTCGACTCAAGCTGCGCCACCCACTGGTCTGGATGCTGCCTCTACTGAGCGCCGGCGCGGCGCTGCTAGTGTGGCAGGGCCCGCTCAATCGCGAACTGTTGCTGCTGCTGAACCGGCTGGGACAGGGCGACCCGGTGCTCTGGACCTCGATCACCATCCTCGGGGATGGCCTAGTGGGGCTGGCGTTGCTGCTGCCGCTACAGCAGCGCAACCCACGCCTGGCCTGGGTCGCGATCCTGGCGGGGCTGATCGGCGCACTGCTGGTGCATCTGCTGAAGCCGATGCTGGACGCACCGCGGCCACCGGCGTTGCTGTCAGCGTCGGAGCTGCTGACAATCGGTCCTGCGTACCACAGCCACTCCTTTCCGTCGGGTCACAGTGCGACCATCTTCGCCCTGGCCGGCGTGCTGAGCCTGGCGTGGTTAAAGCACCCGCTACGGGTGGTTGTACTGATTGCCCTGGCGACTCTGGTGGGGCTGTCACGCAGCGTGGTTGGGGTGCACTGGCCGGTGGATATCCTGGCTGGCGCCAGTCTGGGATGGATCGCCGCTATCCTGGCTACTCGCCTCGCCGAGCGCTGGCGCTGGGGCGAGCAGGAGCCTGGTCGCAGTCGGCTTACCGTTTTCCTGCTGCTGTGCGCCCTTGCACTGCTGCTGATCGACCATACTGGTTACCCTATGGCGCTCGCCTTCCAGCAGGCGATTGCCTTGATCTGTCTACTCGCCGCGTTGTTGATCGGGGTGCGCGCCGCGCCGCGTGTTGAAGGCGCAGCGGGGGCCGATTGACGAATGACAGGGCAGAGCACAAACGCAGCACCCCGCATGCAGCCGGAGTCTGGCCGCGGCCGCAGCATGCTGCTGTGGGGAGTGCTATTTGCGGTCTTGCTGGCGGCGGTGGAGTACTGGGTCGGTTGGGCACGAATTCTCGCTGCCTGGCGTGCGCTCAGCCCGATCCAAATCCTGCTGGCGGCCGGCTTGGTGGTGATCAGCTACCTGATGCGTACCCTGCGCATCCATCTCCACTTCCTGAGCGCAACCGGCGGGCGTTTC
This sequence comes from endosymbiont of Riftia pachyptila (vent Ph05), assembly GCF_000224455.1. Lineage (NCBI taxonomy): Bacteria > Pseudomonadati > Pseudomonadota > Gammaproteobacteria > endosymbiont of Riftia pachyptila. Next base: position 57,407 of record NZ_AFOC01000004.1, on the reverse strand, counting down.
GCACTGAGCCTGCGCATGGTGCTGCTGCACAATCTGTTCAACAATCTGCTGCCGATGCGTGCTGGCGAGCTCTCCCTGCCGCTGCTGATGAAACGCTACTTCGGTGTGCGTCGGGCCGAGACGGTGGGCGCGCTGCTCTGGTTCCGTTTTCTCGATCTGCTCACTCTCAGCCTGATTGGTGTGGCGGCGCTGCTGTTGTGGCTCGACACTGCCTTCGCCCCGGCTTTGCTGATCGCACCGCTGATGGCGTTGCTTGCTCCCTGGCTGGTGCCCCGGTTGATCACCTGGTCGGCGCGGCGGCTGCCGGAGCGTTGGTCGGAGCGGCTACAGGCGCTGCGCAACGGCTTTCCGCAGGCGCGCCGACAGGCGCTGATCAACATCCTCTTCACCCTGCTCAACTGGAGCATCAAGCTGGGGGCCTTCGCCTGGATTCTCTTCAGTCTGGCTGAGACATCTGCAGGTGCCGCCTGGCTGGGGGCCATCGCCGGCGATCTGAGTAGCGTGCTGCCGATGCAGGGGTTTGCCGCTGCCGGCACCTTCGAGGCGGGGGTGATGGCGGTGCTGGTGCCTACCGGCACCGGGGCAGAGCAGGCCCTCAGCGCGGCGATCAACTTGCACCTGTTTCTGCTTGGGCTGTCGCTGCTCTCTGGGGCGCTGGCGCTGCTGTTGGGGAGGGAGCATGTCACCTGATCAGTCGCTGATTATCTGGATCAACCAGGGTTGGGCCAGCCCCTTTCTCGACTGGCTGCTGAGCTGGGTTTCAGATAAATACAGCTTCTCTTTTCCACTGTTGCTGTTGTTGTTGTGGACGGCGGTCAGCCGAGAGCTCTCAGCAGGCTTGCGCTGGTGGCTGGCGTTGATCCTCATGGTTGCCCTGGGGGATGCCCTGGGGGCGCAGCTGAAGGATCTGTTTGCCCAGGNGCGCCCCTGTTTCTCGTTTTTCGAGCCGTTGCGGTTGATCGAGGGGGGGCAGTGCGGAGCGAGCCTGAAGGGGATGCCATCGAACCACGCCCTTAACTCCTTTGCGGCGACGGCATTTCTCTTTGTCACCCGACCCGCCTGGAAGGGGTGGCGTCTGTTTCTGTTAGTGAGCGCAATTCTGGTGGCGTTGTCGCGTATCTATTTGGCGAAGCATTTTCCCAGCCAGGTGGTGATGGGCGCGGCGATTGGTACTCTCTGGGGCCTCGCCGCCGCCTGCCTCTACGACCGCATTCGCTGTCGTGGTTCCGATTGATTTTGACTGTGATGACATTGTGATGAATGAAAAAGAAAAGCAGGGCGATGCCAGTCGGGCACCACGCCTCTCCGTTGTGGTGCCGATGTATAACGAGATCGAAAATGTGGCGCCGTTTTTCAACGACGTGCACAAGGCACTGGAGCACTACTGCGGGGAGTGGGAGCTGGTGCTGGTGGACGACGGCAGTAGCGATGGCACCGGCGAGGCGTTGCGTCAGGAGGCGATTAGCTCCGGGGGCCATGTGCGAGTCATCAGCCTGCAACGTAACTTTGGCCAGACCGCGGCGATGCAGGCGGGTTTCGATGCCGCCAGGGGAGAGGTGATAGCCACTCTCGATGGCGATTTGCAGAACGATCCGGCGGATATCCCGCGGCTGGTGGAGCGGTTGGTGGCGGAGGATCTCGATCTGATCCAGGGCTGGCGGCAGAAGCGCAAGGATGATCTGATTCGTAAGATCCCGTCGCGCATCGCCAACCGGCTGATCGGTCGTATTACCGATGTGACCCTGCACGACTACGGCTGCAGCCTCAAGGTCTATCGTGCCTCGGTGATCAAGGGAGTGCGGCTGTTTGGCGACATGCACCGCTTCATTCCGGCTTGGATGTCGATGTACACCTCCTCGTCGCGCATCACCGAGGAGGTAGTCAACCACCGGGCGCGCATTCATGGCGAATCTAAGTATGGGTTGGGGCGCACTTTCCGGGTGATCATTGACCTGATCTCGGTCTACTTCTTTCTGCGCTTCCTCAGCCGACCTGGCCACTTCTTTGGCCGTATCAGCATGTTTTTCGGTGGTCTGGGCGGGTTGATCCTGGGCTATCTCGGCGTGCTCAAGATCGGTTTTGGGGAAGATATCGGCACCCGGCCGTTGCTGCTGATTGGCATCCTATTCATCCTGGTGGCGGTGCAACTGATGACCACCGGCGTGCTCAGTGAACTCAACTCCCGCACCTACTTCGCCACTGGCGATACCCGCTCCTATACGGTGCGCCGTGACAGCGGGGGCGGGCTGGCGGATAAGCCAAAAGATGACGATTGAGCGACACGATCGCTGGTGGCTGCTACTCTTGGTGGTGGCGCTGGTGCCGCTGCACGCGCTGCTGATCTGGGCTGCCAACATCGAACTGAACTTCGATGAGGCTCACTACTGGGAGTGGTCGCAACATCTCGATTGGAGCTACTACTCGAAGGGTCCGCTGATCGCCCTGGCGATCGCACTGCCAAGCGAACTGTTCGGGCAGGGCGACTGGCAGGTGCGGTTGATGGCCTGGCTCAGCCACGGCCTGTTGCTGGTGCTGTTGTTCCATTTTGCACGGGATCTCTGGCAGAGTCGTGCGGCGGGCTGGTGGGCGGTGCTGCTCGGACTCAGCTCGCCGCTCTTCTTCATGCTCGGCAGCGTGATGACTACCGACAGCCTGCTCTTCCCCTTCTGGACCTGGGCCCTATGGGCGGCGGTGCGCGCCTTGCAGCGGGGGCAGAGCCACGCCTGGTACGAAATGGGGATTGCGGTCGGCATCGGCGCCCTGGCCAAGTTCAGTATCGCGCTGCTGCCGACCCTCATCGCGTTGTTGATGCTGACGCGAGCCGAGTGGCGACAGCAGTTTCTCAAGCCCCACCCTTGGCTTGGTGCGCTGCTGGCGCTGGCCATCGTCTCGCCGGTGCTGATCTGGAACAGCCAGCACGACTGGGTGATGTTCCGCCACGAGCAGGGCCATATGGCGGGCGGGGGCATTGGCAACTTTTTTGAGGTGCTGCTGGGCCAGCCGCTGGCACTCTCACCCCTGCTGGGGCTGGTGATGATTGCCACTCTGGTGCGTCGGCCGCAACAGCCCGAGGCCTGGCTGGTGCGCAGCCTGACGTTGATGCTGATGGTGTTTTTCCTCTGGAAGTCATTCGGCGGCAAGGTGCAGCTCAACTGGCCTGCGCCGATCCACATCGGTGTGATCGTGCTGTTTGCGGGCTATGCGGGGGAGTGGTTTGAGCGCCACCGACGCTTTATGGTCGCGGGGCTGCTGGCCGGCATGCTAGTCTCGATCCTGGTCCCCTTTCCGCAGCTGTTTGGTCTGCCGCTGCACAAGAGCTATCTGAAGAAGACCCAGGCCTGGCGGGAGTCGATAGCGACCCTGGCAGCGCAGGCGGGGCCAGTCGATTTCCTGATCGCCTCCCACTACCACCTGGCCAGTGAACTGGCCTTCTACTGGCCGCAACGGCTGCCGGTCTATCCGCTGCCATCTGGCGGTGGGCGGTTTACCCAGTACCATCTCTGGCCTGGGTTGGAGCGGGAGCAGGGGCGAAGCGCCCTCTATGTCACAGATTATGCGGGCCTGGCGCCTGCACTGCTGCAGGCGTTTGCCGAGTGCAAGTCGGTTGGGAGTGTACCGGCCGTCACCGCTGGAGGTGGCGTGGTGCGCACCCTGCATGGTTGGCGCTGCCGTGACTATCGGCATATCGACTGGCCGCAGCCGAGCCGGTATTAATATTAATCCGGCAACATAAAACAGAGACTTTGGTTTCAAATGTAGATGGGTTGAGCGCGCGAAATCCATCACTGTGTTGCTGGCCAAGCCAGCTGCCAAGCCAGGCGTTTCGCGGTAGTATCGGATGGTCTCCGCGGTTGAGAGACAGCAGTAATACTGGATGCAGCTTATCCATGACACGCCCGACCCTCTCCACCTTCTGTTTGTTGGCCGGCCTGCTGATCGCTGGCCCCGGCCACTGCCTGCCGCCACTGCAGCTGTTCATCGATCTAACCGCCCCCGGCGGCACCCTGCGCCCGCCAGCTGGCACCTATCCTGGTCCGATCGTGATCAACAAGCCGATCACCCTGGATGGCCAGGGCCAGGTCACTATCGATGGTGACGGGCAGGGCACGGTGCTGAGTGTGCAGGCGGACAATACCACCATTCGTGGTCTGCACCTGATCAACTCAGGTGATTCCCACGATGCTATGGACGCCGGCCTGTTGCTGAAGGCGAACCATGTGCGGATCGAGCAGAACCGGATCGATGAGGTGCTGTTTGGCATNTTGTGCAGCAGGGCAACCACAACACCATCCGCGAGAATCGCATCGCCTCGCTCCCCCGTGAGCCAAGCCTGCGTGGTGAGGGGCTGCGGCTCTGGTACAGCCGTGATAACCTGATCGAGAGCAATCAGTTCAGCCAGGTGCGCGATCTGGTGCTGACCAACTCGCCGGCCAACCGGATCATCGGCAACACCCTGCGCGACAGCCGAATCAGCATGGAGTTTATCTTCTCTCCGGACAACGAGGTGCGGGCCAACCAGATCATTGGTAACGATACCGGCATCGTCGCGATCTACTCGGATCGCCTGAAGATCGAAGAGAACCGCATCGAGCAGATCCGCAACACCGGCAGCTCGGCCCTCGCCATCAAGGAGAGTTCCCAGGTGGTGATCGCCCGCAACCAGATCCTGCACAACGCGGTCGGCCTCACCGCCAACTCCCCCACCGATCCAGAGAACATCCTCTACCTGCGCAACAACCACTTCACCTACAACACGGTGGCGATGTACTTCTATGGCGAGAAGGGGGGGCATCTGATCCACGACAACTACTTTGAAAACAACCTCACCTCGGTGGCGGTGAGCGCCCCGATCAGCGCTCGTTTTAACGACTGGCGGGGCAATCACTGGGAAGGTTATGAAGGCTTCGACCAGGATGATGACGGCTTTGGCGACACGCCCCACGATATCCGCCTCTATTCCGACCGGATCTGGATGGACCGCCCCACCACCGGCTTCTTCCGCGGTTCGCCGGTGATGGAGGTGATCGACTTCATCGAGCGTTTGGCACCGTTTTCCCAGCCGGAGTTGATTCTCAGCGATCCGGCACCGCGGACCCGGTAGGGGGCGCGTATGTTGGGATTCGCGACTGCTCATCCCAACCTACTTGGCTGGCTAGCTATCTGTCGTTTGCCTTCACTACCACCTTACCGCCCTCGCCATTCAGACCGGCAGAAAGGGTGAAATCGACCTGCTCATGGGTCGGTTGCCAGCTCTTGCCGTCGTAGCTGAGCCACTGTTTTAGAGATAGAGTTCTCGCTGCAGGCTGACTTGGGTGTTAGCGCCAGCCTTCTGTTGCAGCATTGAGCCGTCGATCACCAGCTCTACCGGAAAGGTTTGGCCGGCAGGGATGTGCAGCACATAGTTCAGGGCTGTCGGGCGTGCCGCTGCCGATCTCTACAACGGGCAGTTTCGCCATCTCGGCGCTGCTGGGCGGTGCCATTGAAGCACAGCCGCTGATTCCCAGTGCCAATAGCATTGTGCTCAGTACCATCTGTTTCATCTGTCATCTCCTGATTTGAGTGGTGTCGATCGGTCTGATCAACGCTGGCAGAGTCCATTCGAAGTTGTGCTCTGTGTTTCAGAGTAATACACTCTGAAACACAGAGCAAGAATCAGATTGGAGGTATCAGTGATGGAGAAACAGAGCCATCCCGAGCAGTTGGATGCGATCTACAGCATGATCTCGAGGGGCCAGCAGAGTGTGCGTATGGACCCCCATACGCTGTTGATCTGGGGGGGCGCCGGTGGCTTTCTTGCCATCTTTACCGATCTGCTGATCACCGATGCGCGTTTCCCGGAGCAGTGGTCCCAGGCGCTGGCGGTATTTCTGCTGGTGGGAGGTGTGCTGACCACGGCGGGGCTGTTCGACTATCGTTTCACCCGCAGGCTGCGCTGGCGGCAGGATCGGACCTTATCCTTCGTGCAGCGCCAGCTCACCAAGGTGTGGTGGATTCTGATGGGGCTGGGGGTGCTGATGTCCGTGGCCACCCTGTTCTACGGCGGTGGCTACATGATCTTCGCCGCCTGGATCTTCCTGGTTGGCCTGGCGCTGGTGATCCACGGGCTCTTCTCTGAACAGCCGCTGGAGTGGTATGGGGCCTCGATGATGTTGGCGAGTGTGTTGCTGCTGGCGCTGCGGGTCGACTATCAGCTCACCCAGTGGCTCGCAGCGGCGCTGTTCGGGGTCGGGCTGCCACTACTGGGGCTAATCCTGCGCTATCAGCCGCAGATGCGGCGTCTGATGGCTCTATCGGCCCTGGTGGGGTGGGGGCTGCTGGTGTGTCTGATGGCGGAAGCGGGTTATCAGATGACCCGGGGCTCCTTCGATCCCCAGGCTGAGCCTATCCGGCTGGCCGATTTTGCGGTTGATCAGGTCAGAGGCGAGCAGATTGTTAGCCTGCCGGTTGGCTCTCCGGTGCCGCTCTATCTGATCTGGGAGGGCAACCTGTTGCAGAGCAGTGAGTTGGAGCCGATTCCGCTGCGCTTGAGCCAGCCGCTGGAGATCCTGATGAGAGACGGGGTGCCCGAGGGGCACTACCGGATTGGCGGTGGTGAGTGGAGGGAGATATCGTATAATTTCCGCGTCCCCAGACTGACTATCCAGGCACTCATCGACAAGGAGACAGGGCCGAGAATCGACACCTCTTTGCGGGTCGAGATCGGCGAGTAGCGCTCTGCATGAGCATCCACGAACAGTCTCAACCCGCCCAGCTCGACCGGCTGCTGCATCAGCCGGTGCGCACCCGCATCGCCGCCTATCTGGCCGGGCGTGATGAGGCCAGCTTTACCGAGATTAAGAAGGCGCTTGGCCTTACCGACGGCAATCTGGAGGCGCACATGAAGAAGCTGGTGGCGGCGGAGTACATCCAACCCCACAAGCTGGACGATTCTCCCCGCAGCCAGACCATCTATGCCCTGACTGAAACTGGCCGGGCGGCGTTTCGCCGCTATGTGGAGGCGCTGGAGCAGTTGATCGCTCTGAGTGGTCTGCCAGGGTAGAGGCTCCCTAACATGCGGTTTCAGATAAATTATCCCGATCAATAGCCGCTAACGTGACTAGATCAACTTAGAGGGAGCTACATTTGGTGTCGTACGAGTTTTTGCTGTCCAAAAATCAACTTCGCCAAGCTTATAAAACGATTAAAGGGATGAGCGTCCCGAACATGCCGGACGTTGTGGTTAAGGTCAACCAGGAAATTGGACGGCAAAATACCAGTCCCCATAAGGTGGCGGAACTGATCACGAGCGATATTGCGCTAGCAGGAAACGTTCTAAAATTAGCCAACTCCCCTCTTTATCGCCGCAGGGCGGAGATACAATCAGTTGAGCATGCCACTATGATGCTTGGACTGACGAATCTGAAGAACTTGGTTATCGCTTCGGCCTTCAAACGCGCTTTGGCGAACAACAATGCTGACTATCGACAGATAGAGGAAGACTCACAGATCATTGCACACTGTGCTTCAGGAATTGCGGCTATGGTCGACGATGTCGCACCGGAGGACGCCTACCTTAGTGGTTTGTTTCATGACGCAGGCATGATGCTGCTGGCGCAGAAATTCGGGAATTATCTGGGGTTTATGGAGAAATGGGAGGATGATCCCATCGGAGTGATCGCCGCAGAGGAAGAACAATTCGGAACCAATCACTGTGTTGTGGGATTTATGTTGGCTAAGCACTGGGAACTGCCCGAGTCGGTCTGTTATGCAATTAGCCAACATCACTTGAGATGCTGTGATCACATAGAAGATCCGCACCTGCGTGGGCACATTGCTGTCTTAAAGCTTGCTAACTATCTCCTGGCAAGCACCGTTACTATCAATACTGTTGATGATATGCCGGACAATTGGGTGGTATACCGAGAGACGGCGATCAAGGAACTCGCGCTCGATCACGAATCCGTAAATGAAATACGTTCACTCTGTTCCCTATAGTAGGCTTGGCCTGTGACCTTGAGTTCTGCTAGCAGATGACGTGCCAGCAATGCCGGGAGGCGTTGTAAAATAACCTTTACCCCTTGTGGCAGGCTGATGTCGCGCTCCAGTAAGATCCCGCGGTAGAGTTTGACAAAGGCTGGCGTCACATCTGGACGCTCTCCGTGTCAGAGACTCCTTAACGAATTATTCACATATGTAACGGTAGACTACTGTCCGAATGCTCCGCATCTTTAGGTGTGGTGTATCACGAATAGTGAAGTTGTTGAGAAGGTTATATGACACAAGATTTTGCACACGGCCTTGCCCTGAGGCTGTTTCCGTTCCTGCGCTGGTGGCCGCAGGTTGATTCCACGACGTTGCGCAGCGATCTGCTGGCTGCGCTGACTGGGGCTGTGGTGGTGCTGCCCCAGGGGGTGGCTTTTGCATCCATTGCTGGGATGCCGCTGGAGTATGGCCTCTATGCAGGGATGGTGCCGGCGATTATCGCCGCCCTGTTCGGTTCCTCGCGCCACCTGGTGTCGGGGCCGACCACGGCGGCATCTATCGTTCTCTTCTCTGCCTTGAGTGTCTATGCGGAGCCGGGCAGCGCCGATTATGTCACCCTGGCCCTGACCATGACCCTTATGGTGGGGGTGCTCGAGTTGGTGCTTGGACTGGTTCGTATGGGGGCGCTGGTCAATTTCATCTCCCATTCGGTGATAGTCGGCTTCACTGCCGGCGCGGCGATTCTGATTGCGGCCAAGCAGCTGAAGAATTTCTTTGGGGTGGAGATGCCGAGAGGCGGCCATCTGCATGAGATCCTCTATCACTTCTGGCAGCAGATCCCCTCAATCAATCCCTATGTGCTATCGGTGGCGGTGATCACCCTGCTCTCAGGGCTGGCGGTGAAGCGCTGGTTTCCCCGCTTCCCCTACATGATTGCGGCGATGCTGGCCGGCGGCCTGACGGCAGCATGGTTGAATCAGCTGTTCGGCGCCGATGTTACCGCGATCAAGACGGTGGGCGCCCTGCCGCAGAGCCTGCCGCCTCTCTCTAGCCCCGATCTCTCGTTTCAGACGATCCGTGATCTGGCCCCCTCTGCGCTGGCGGTGACTCTCTTCGCCCTCACTGAAGCGGTCTCCATCGGCCGTTCCATCGCCGCCCGCAGCGGCGACCGTATTGATGGCAACCAGGAGTTTATCGGCCAGGGGTTGTCTAATATCGTGGGCAGCTTCTTCTCGGGCTATGTGGCCACCGGCTCTTTCAACCGTAGTGGCCTCAACTATCAATCGGGCGCGAAGACACCCCTGGCTGCGGTATTTGCTGGCCTGCTGCTGGTAGTGATCGTACTGCTGGTGGCCCCTTATGCGGACTGGCTGCCCAATGCGGCTATGGCCGGCATCTTGTTCATGGTTGCCTGGGGTCTAATCGACTTCAAGGAGATCCGGCATATCCTGAAGGGCAGCCGCCGGGAGACGGCGGTGATGGTGGTTACCTTCTTAGGCGCCCTGTTCCTAGAGCTGGAGCTGGCAATCTTCGCTGGCATCCTGCTGTCGCTGGTGCTCTATCTGGAGCGGGTCTCCCGCCCCCGTATCGTCAGCCGGGCCCCCAATCCCATGCTCTACAAGAATGCCTTCTCTAGTGATCCGGGGCTACCCCAATGCCCTCAGCTGAAGATCCTGCGCATCGACGGCTCGCTCTTTTTCGGTTCGATCAACCATGTGCAGGATGAGTTTGAACGCATTCGTGAACAGTCACCGGCCCAGACTCATCTGGCGATCGTGGCCAACGGCATCAACTTCGTTGATATCAGCGGCGCCCAGGCGCTGGCCGATGAGGCGCGAAAACGGAAGGGGATGGGCGGAGAGTTTTATATGATTCACGTCAAGCAGGGGTTGTGGGATGCTCTGGAGCGCTTTGGTGCTCTCGATGTGATCAATCCGAACCATATCTTCCAGTCCAAGACGGACAGCATTCGCGCCATCTACCAGAAACTGAATCGGGAGATCTGCAGGGGCTGCGACAAGCGGATCTTCCGGGAGTGTAATGATGTCTCAAAGTAGACAAAATGGTGCTGTGCTGGTTGGCGGGATGAACAAGGGGGGGGCTAACTGGCCCGAGGAGGGAAATGTATATTCTGGTGATCGAAGACAATCCGGACCTGGTGGCCAATCTCTACGATTTTCTTGAGCCACGGGGTTATGTGGTAGACGCGGCAGGCAGCGCCAGGGGTGGTTTGCATTTTGTTCAGGAGAAGGTCTACGACGCCATCATACTGGACCTGACGCTGCCGGACATGGATGGCCTGGAGGTCTGTAAGCGTTTGCGCGATTCCGGATGTGACACCCCGGTGTTGATGTTGACCGCCCGCGATACCCTGGATGACAAGCTGGAGGGGTTCGGCAGCGGGGCAGACGATTACCTGGTGAAGCCCTTCGCCATGCAGGAGCTGGATGCCCGCCTGAAGGCCTTGGTGCGGCGGGTGAGCGGTGATCAGTCCCGCGAGTTGCTGCGGCTGGCCGATTTGGCGTTCGATCCTGCCACTCTGCAGCTGGAGCGGGACGGCCGCTCGATCTCCCTGCCGCCGATTCCGCTGAAGATCCTGGCCCTGCTGCTGCGGCAGTCGCCCCGGGTGGTCCCACGGCGTGAGATCGAGCGGCGCATCTGGGGGGATACGCGCCCCGACAGCGATGCCTTGCGCGCCCATATGTCAGTGCTGCGTGCGGCGATCGATAGGCCTTTCGACAAACATTTGTTACGTACGGTACACAGTATCGGCTACCAACTGATCGCACCCGATGAGATTCAGGGCTAGCCTGCGCTATCGTGTCGCCCTGGCCTTTACCCTGCTGGGTATGCTGGTGAGTGTGGGGCTGGCCGGTTCCCTCTATCTACTCGCCATCGATATGGAGGCGCGGCTGATCGCTGAAACGCTCTCTGCGGAACTCGAAGATTACATGGTGCGCTTCGAGGCCGACCCCAGGGCGCTGCCTCCCGCGAGTACGATGATTCATACCTATGTGTTCCTGCCCGGCACGATGGGCGTGCCGGAGGCGTTGCGAGAGCTGCCAGCCGGCCTGCATCAGGTGCATATGGAGGGCAAGGAGTACTACGCAGAGGTGCGGCTCAACGACGAGCGCCATTTCATCGTCTTGTACGATGCCGAACAGATCCGGCATCGGGAGAACCAGTTCGAGCTGTTCCTCGGTATCGGTATGCTGGTCATGACGCTGGCGTCGGCGCTGCTCGGTTTCTGGCTGGCGAGGCGGGTCATCTCTCCTGTGAGGGAGTTGGCGACGCGCGTCTCCACGCTCTGTCCTGAGGCGCATGGCGCGCCACTGGCCGGGGATTTTCCGCATGACGAGGTGGGCACCCTGGCCAGTGAGTTCGACGCCTATCTGCAGCGGTTGGCCGCCTTCATAGAGCGTGAACAGTCGTTTACGGCCGATGTCAGCCATGAACTGCGCACGCCGCTGGCGGTCATTGAAGGCGCGGTCGACGTGCTGCTTGAAGATCCCGGTATGGATGCAGCCCGGCGTTCCCGGGTCGAACGCATCGCCCGCTCTGCTCACGATATGTCTGAACTGGTCACGGTGCTGCTACTGTTGGCCAGGGAAGAACGGGGCGATAGGGTGGCGGAGTATGACTGTGCGGTAGGCGAGATGCTGCAGCAGGTGGTGGAGGAGCATCGGCACCTGTTGCATCGTAAATCGCTGGAGATAAAACTGGATATCCAGGCGCAGATGAGTCTGTCAGTCGCCTGTCCCATGTTGCGTGTGGTACTCGCCAATCTTATCCGCAATGCCATCGCCTATACCGATCGGGGGCAGGTGCATGTCTCTCTGGATGGAGCGGGTATATCGGTGAAGGACACCGGCATTGGCATCTCTGAGCAACAGATGCAGCGGATATTCGACCGCTACTATACCGGTCCGACCGGCGGTGAAGGTATCGGGCTCTCCCTGGTGAAACGCATCTGTCGGCGCTACGGCTGGAGTATCGATATAGAGAGCCACGAGGGGCTGGGCACCATCTTCCGGCTCTCGTTCTGAGCCGCATCGAGAGGGTGGAGGGTAGTTTGCCGGGATCGCCGATCGGTCCGGGAATCCGGTGATGCTCTCCGCTTGCCTGCCAGCCTTATCTACCCGCCTATCACGAATCCTTAGCATCCCCTTAGCCTTTTCTTAACGTTCATATAGCTAGCATAAAGTCGTCTTCTTGCCGCTGGTGCGGCGGGATTGAGCGGATTTTTGCTGGGCTGACAAAGGAGGAAAGGTCTTGATCTCACTTGCCGATGAGGAGCGCATGGTCGCGCAGGCCAAGGGCCTGGATCGCAAGCAATGGATTGCGGCCGCGATATTCGCGGTTATTGCCCTCTACATGGCAAAGGTGGTGCCTAGTATCGAGATCGCCTGGGTTAGCGGCCTGCTGCTCTTTACCATCTATCTATTCGCCTTTGAGGTGGTGGGAGTGGATGTGGCCGCCACCACGGTGATGGTGTTATTGGGGCTGACCTCTCTGCTGGCGCCCGTCATGGGGCTGGCACAGGGTCTGGTCGACACCCAGCATCTGTTCGATGGCTTCTCCTCCAATGCGGTGATTTCGATCATCGCGGTTATGATCATCGGCGCCGGTCTCGACAAGACCGGTATCATGAGCCGGGTGGCCAGCTTCATCCTGAAGGTCGGTGGCAGCGGTGAGGCGCGCATCATCCCCATCATCTCCAGCACCGTCGGTGTCATCTCCTCGTTTATGCAGAATGTCGGCGCCGCCGCGCTGTTTCTGCCGGTGGTCTCACGTATCTCTGCCCGTTCCGGGCTGCCGATGTCACGCCTGCTGATGCCGATGGGGTTCTGCGCCATTCTCGGCGGCACCATCACGATGGTGGGATCGAGTCCCCTGATCCTGCTCAACGATCTGATTCTCACCTCCAACCAGGCGCTGCCAGCGGAACAGCAGATGACGACCTGGTCGCTCTTCTCCGTCACCCCGGTGGGGCTGGCCCTGGTGGCGACCGGCATCATCTATTTCGTATTGGCCGGTCGGTTTGTGCTGCCGGCTAGCGGGAACGAGAGCAGCACCAGTGGCTCCGATCCGATGAAGTATTTCCAGGATGTCTACGGCATCAACTATTCCCTATCGGAACTGGTGGTGCCGGACACCAGCCCTCTGGTGGGTAAGCGACTGGATGATGTGGAGACCAAATACCGGGTGCGGGTGATCGCCAGTAAACGTCTTGGCGAGGAGACCCGAGTCGGTCCGGGCACCCTGGCCCGCACCACCGAGATCCAGAGGGGGATGGTGTTGGGGCTGGTGGCCGACCCCTGTGATCTCGACCACTTCATCGAAAAGTATGCTCTGAAACAGCGCCAGGGGCTGCGCAGTTTCGCCGAGGCCCTGGCTCCCACCAAGGCCGGTATCGCTGAGGTGGTGATACCGCCCGGTTCCAGTCTGATCGGCAAGAGTGCCCGTGATGTCTGGATGCGCAAGAGTTATGGCCTGGCGATGGTTGGTCTGCACCGCAACGGCAAGACGCTGCATGAGGGCGATGAGATCCGCAACACCCCCTTTCAGGCCGGCGACACTCTAGTGGTGCATACCGCCTGGGATGCCCTGACCCGCATCGAGAAGGACCGCAACTTTGTGCTGGTGACCACCGAGTATCCCCATGAGGAACTGCGTCCGCAGAAGATCGGCTATGCACTGTTGTTCTTTTCTGTTGCTCTGGGACTGGTGTTGTTCACCGATCTGCGCCTCTCGGTGGCGCTGCTCACCGGCGCTATAGGCATGGTGCTCTGCGGGGTGCTCAGCATCGAAGAGGCCTACGAGGCCGTGAGCTGGAAGACGGTGTTCCTGCTGGCCTCACTGATCCCCCTAGGGTTGGCGGTCGAGACCACCGGTACGGCAAAGTGGATCGCCGAACAGGTGCTTGAGGTGGTGGGGCAGATGCCGACCTGGGTGATCCAGGCGGCAGTGGCGCTGCTGTCGACCTTCTTTACCCTGGTGATGTCGAATGTGGGTGCCACGGTGTTGTTGGTGCCGTTGGCGGTGAATATTGCCATCGGCGCGGATGCCGACCCCGCCGTGTTCGCCCTGACCGTGGCCATCGCCACCTCCAACTCCTTTCTGATCCCGACCCATCAGGTCAATGCCCTGATCATGGGGCCAGGTGGTTACCGTGTGCCAGACTTCATGCGCGCAGGCGGCATCATGACCCTGCTGTTCTTGGTGGTGATGATGCTGATGATGAATGTGGTCTTCTGATGGAGTGGTGGGTTTGGTCTTGAAGTCTCTCATCTTGAAGTCGGCCGGGCGCTCAGTGAGGTATCAAGTATTGTCCACTTCAAGCGGAGTGCATGGGTGATGGACAAGAGATTCAAACGACTACGCAAGCCGTTGATCCTGGCGGCAGTGGTGATCTGGATTGGCTATGTCTTTCTGGCCAATGGTGCAGGAGCGGGTGTTATGACAATGATTTTTCTGCTGCTGATGATCACAGCTATGAACATCGAGTTTTGAGACGGCCGGTACCGGATGATGCGTGCGCAGTGTGCGTGGAACTCGGCAACCGTTCCTGGCAGTGCCGTTGGTGTGCTGCTACTGGTTGATTCATCGGGCCTGTTTTTTTATCGCCGGAATCCGCGGAGAGAAGCATGTTGAAAGGCATCAAAGAGATATTGAAGACGATGGGCGAGGCGTTGACCTATGCGGATGCTGGGGAGATGCTCCTTGCGGAACAGAAGGCCGAGGTGCTGGCCCGTTCCACGCGATTCATTCCGGGCATAGCCGATACAGTGCAGCCCAGTGTGGTCTTGGCCGGCGATGAGGTATTTGGCCCCGTGGCGGTGGAGCGTGCGATTGCCTTGTGTCGTGAGAAAAATGCGATGCTGGATCTTCTTTACGTCTCGCCACAAGGTGGTACGGCAACCATCGGTCTGGCGGAGGTGTTGACTCGCCTGGAAGGGGAGATCGATCTGGATTTCCAGGTGACGCGCCGGCATGGTGATCTGCTCGTCGAGCTAGACAACCATCTTCGCACACGCCAAGCGGTTCATGAGGTCGTGCTTGATGTCAGCGAAGGCCTTCGCTCTCGAGCCGAAACGTACCGGCGCACCGAACAATGGCCTCGAACCTCGAGTCGCCCGGAAGTGGTGCTGACGGACGATGCGGTCCATGTCTGATGGTTGAGGGCGCCGTGAATTCATCCTTGAAGGCTTGATGGCTGCATCCCTGCTGCCGATACCTCGGCAATCAGACAGATCACCACCAATCATTTGGTGGCCGGGTCGATAATCTCCCAGCCAGCGGCTTGTGATGGATGTCACGCCGCCGTACTCAATCCCTGTCAACCGATCTCCTTCAGCTGCGTTGTTCTGACTACAGGCGTCGATCCGGTCGCCTTTGAGTCAGTTCAAACAGAGGAGAACTGTTGTGGATAGCAAAGATTTCAGTGTTTTTAGGGCAGGTGGCGCGGCGTTGCGGCGCTTCCTGCAGTTGGGTTCACTGCTGGCAGCGATCGGCTTTGCCGCACTGCTGGGTGGCTGTGGTGGTGGCTCGGTCGAAGGGGAGAGCGGTGATGTCTGGGTTGGTCTGACCGATGCGGCGGGCGACTTTGCCACCTACACGGTTGATGTCACCGCCATCACCCTGACCAAGGCGAATGGCGAGGTGGTGGAGACCCTGCCGCTACAGACCACTGTTGACTTTGCCCAGTATGTCGATATGACCGAGTTTCTCACCGCCGCCACCGTGCCCTCGGGCTTCTATGTGGCGGGCACCCTGTCGCTCGACTATAGCAACGCAGTGATCCAGGTGGAGAACGCGGCGGGTGAGATCGTTGATGTGGATCGGCTGATCGACAGTGACGGCAACCTGGTTACCAGTCTGGATGTAGAGGTCAAGCTGGAGGAGCACAACCGGCTGCTGATCGCCCCTGGCATCCCCGCCAATCTGACCCTCGACTTCGACCTCAACGCCTCCCACCGCACCGAGTTCGGCAGTGAGGTGGTGACCACCATCGAGCCAGTGCTGATCGCCGAGGTGGATGCCGAGCGGCCCAAGCCCCATCGGGTGCGTGGTCCGCTAAAGCAGGTCAATGAGGCCGCCGGTAGTTACACGGTCGTGATGCGTCCGTTCCATCATCGTCTGACCAATGACGAACGTTTCGGCACCCTGCAGATAGAGACCACCGACACCACCCAGTTCGAGATTGATGGCCAGAGCTATACCGGCACGGCAGGGCTGAGCGCACTGGCGGCGATGCCGACCTTCTCTGCCACCATCGCGGTGGGTGATCTGAAGTTTGGCCCGCGCCGCTTCGAGGCAACCGAGGTCTATGCTGGCTCCAGCGTGCCCGGCGGCGACAGCGACGTGGTCACTGGTGATGTGGTCGCACGTAGCGGCGACATCCTCACTGTCAAAGGTGCAACCCTGGTGCGTAGCGACGGCAGCGTGATCTTCCGCGACCAGGTGAGCGTGACCCTGGGTGACAACACCCAGGTGAAGAAGCAGCTCTCCAGCGGCGACTTCAGCAAGGATGAGATCTCGGTCGGCCAGCGGCTGCGGGTCTTTGGCACTCTTACCGAGACCACCCCCGGCGCCCTGACGATGGATGCCAGCGAGGGTCTGGTACGGATGCACCTGACCACCCTGCGCGGCACTGTTGCCGAGAACAGTGTGGACGGCTTCGCCATGGTGGTGGACCGCTTCAGCCATCGCAAGGCCGAAGCGTTCGACTTCAGCGGCACTGGCATCACAGCGGAGCAGGATGCCGATCCCAACCACTACGAGATTGATACCTCGAGCCTCAACACCTCCAGCTTTGCCATCGCCGCAGCGATGCGGGCACGTGGCTTCGTCACCCCCTTTGGCAGTGCCCCGGCCGACTTCACCGCCCAGACCCTGGAGGATCTCTCGGCCCTGCCGGCGGTACTGGTGGTGAGCTGGGATCCAGCCAGCGCCGCCGGGGTGAGCATTGTCGACCAGAGCCTACTGCTCAACCTGGAAGGGGTGGGGCGTTTCCACCACATCAGCCAGGCCGGTGCGCGCATCGATCTGCTGGGGCTGGAAGGTGACTTCATGGTGGTCCAGGGCTCCAATGAGGTGGGCCTCTACTCGATCGTCCAGCCCGATGGACCGGTGGCACTGCACACCAGCTTTGCCGCGTTCCTCGCTGATCTGCAGTCGCGCCTCGACAACGGTGTCGCAGTGCGGCGGCTGCTGGCCCCTGGCAGCTATGTTGGGGAGATGAGCCATGCAGCGCGGCGGATGATCATCCAGGTCGAATAATCGATTTCATGTTGGGAGTCAGCGGGCGGCTCAGGCCGCTCGTTTTTTCTGCCTATGGAAGACGCGCAGCACCGCCGCATCAAATCCCGCAACCTTTGTTCCGTAATCGTGATTCGAAGCTGGTGAAGAGTCTGCTTCCGGGTTAGATTTGAAGCATGGAGCAGGAGATCAGGCAACAGTTGGAACAGCGCCTTGGCAGGCTGCATGCTCGCCTGCGGCTGGGTATTGAGGAGGAGACCAAGCCCAGGGTCTTCGGCAACGGCATCAACTTTTTCCACCCGGAGAACTGGTATTCGGTCCACTCGCTGATCCGTAACAGCCTGCGCCTGGTGGGGCTCTATCGCCGGGGACTGCGCAACACCCTCGATATCCAAGTGCGCCGTCACGAGGTGACGATCAAGGGACTGTCGCCAGAGTTCGACGGCTACACCCTGCTGCAGCTGAGCGACATCCATGCCGATATCTATCCCCCGGCGGTCCACGCGATGGTTGAGACGGTGCGGGAGCTGGAGTACGACGCCTGCGTGCTCACCGGCGACTACCGGGCCCAGACCCATGGGCCGGTGGAGGCGGCAATCGAGTGGATGGGTGTGCTGATGAGCGGGTTGCGCCAGCCGGTTTACGGGGTGCTGGGAAACCATGACAGTGTCACCATGCTACCGGCGCTGGAGGCGATGGGCATTCGCATGCTGCTCAATGAACATCAGTTCATCGAGCGGGGGGAGGCGCGAATCTATCTGGTGGGAATCGATGACGCTCATTACTTCCGAGTCGACAATATTGAGAAGGCGGCCCACGCGATCCCGCTGGAGGCGGTCTCGATCCTGCTCAGCCACACCCCGGAGATCTATCGTCAGGCAGCCCATGCTGGGTTCAATCTGATGCTCTGCGGCCATACTCATGGTGGCCAGATCTGTCTGCCGGGCGGTATTCCCATCACCCTCGATGCCAAGTGCCCGCGCTACATGGGCTCAGGTCCCTGGGACTACAATGGCATGCGTGGCTACACCTCCGTCGGCACCGGTAGCAGCATAGTCAACGTGCGCCTCAACTGCCCGCCGGAGGTAACCCTGCATCGGCTGCGGGCCGCCCTATAGACAGGTCGGACCGCGTCCGACATCATCCTTCCATTATGCGCGGTGGCCACGGGACGCCCTAATAGGGGTGGCGCCGGATGTGCAACCAGAACAGCACCCTGGAGAGCAGCAACTCGGTGATGAAGAAGAGCACAACCAGTAGCGCCAGCTGTGTCAGCGGTAGCTCGATCAGCAGCCGACAGGCGAGTAGCGGAAGCAGCGATTCGGGGATCTGATCCAGGCCCAGCGCCATGCTGCTCGAGGGCATCCCCAGACGCCGCTTGATGAAACTGGAGCTGATGTCACCGAGCATCGCAAACAGGGCAATGACCAACCCGAGCAGCCAGCCCAGACCGAGCAGCAGTGATACCAGTGGTGTCAGCAGCAGTGCTGCGATGACGCCACGCCAGGTCTTGGAGGGACCGAGCAGGGGTTGGCCGCTGGCGAGCCTGTGGCCTCTATCGATCGGGTGGTTGAAGCCCGAGTGCAACAGCTCCCGCGCCAGCAGCGGGGCACCGTTGGTCGTTAGCAACAGCAGTAGCAGCAGGAGTTGGTCGGTTGTGATCCACATAGGCAGGCTCCTTATGGGACAGTCTAACCGGACGGCCTGACAAGTCTATCGGGACAGGCCCGTCCCCCTGTCTGCTGACTGTAGATAAAACTGATCCTGAACAATGACCTACAGGTGGATTATGTTAGTCTGACTCAGTCATATGCGTGCAGTTGAGGCGGGGCCTGCAAGATGAAAGCTGTTTTCTACCGGATATCGCTGATTGTTTCTCTATTGATCCTTCCGCTGTCGTTGCTGGCTGAGCCCCTACCCTGGGAGGGCCTGATGCAGGATGGCAGCCGAATCTCCATCGACCCGCAAACCAACAAGGCGAGTCGCAGCGCGCAAGGCGAGAGTCAGCCGCTCTGGGACGGGGTGCACCAGCTCGACAACGGTGCGGTGATCATCGTGCGTGACGGGGTGGTGGTGATGGATGCGGAGTTGTTGGAGTCCCATGAGCGACAGCAGCGGGAGATGGAACAGGTGGCCTGCATGCAACTGGTGCGTAAGGTATGCGGGATCCACAATGAGTGCCAGAAGCATCCCGCCTGTGATCCGGCAAGGCAGCTGCTGTCCCTGGAGAAGGAAGAATTACGCAACCGCGGGCTCAACCCGATTTGGCAGGGTGTGGAACTCGACAGCCGTCGCCTCTGTCTGGATGCGCTTAACAACGAGAACTATTTCCAGGTCTGCACCAAGCGGCGCAGTACCAACCGGAAGAGCCCCTGTCAGGCGCTGCAGAAGCAGGTCTGCGGCAGCCGCGGCCAGTGCGCACGCACCCAGGCTTGCGATGCGGCGCGGCAGCTGCTCGGCATGGAGCGGGAAGAGCTGGTACAGGTGCCGAGCGGGTTGACCCAGAGTGGTGCCGAGTGCCGTGAGGCGATGGAGGAGGGGCGTTTCTTCAAACCCTGTGAGTAGCCTCTTTTAGTGTCACAGTTGGCTGCATGGCAAAAAATAAGCCGTGCAGCCGGCGGCAGCTGCTATGCCCTTCGGTAGATGTTGCTTCCCTCTTTGATCGACTCCAGAACCTGAAGCTCTCTGATTTTTACTGGCTCAACGGCCATCGGGTCGGCGGAGAGTGCCGTTATGTCTGCCAGCTTGCCTGCTTCCAGGGTGCCCTTGCGAGCTTCCTGAAATTCTGCCAGGCGGCATCTGCGGTAATCGCACGCATCGCTTCAAACGGTGTAAAGCGCTCTTCCGGCCCCAGCTCCTTAGCGCTGGTAGTGACCCGGTTGACGGCGCTCCAGGCAACATTGCGCATTTCGATGCCGGTGATCGGCGCATCGTGATGCAGGGTGATTTTTAAGTTGCGGTCGAAAGCCGAGCGGGCGGGGTCGATGCGCGCCGCCCCATGCCGAGAAATGCGCCAGCGGCTGCGCTGCCCTTCAGGAATTCACACATTCACGCTGGGTCAACTCCAGCCCCGCGTTATCCAGCATGTCGATGAGAGTCGAGTTACAGGCGCAGCCGTAGTGAATATGCTCAGATATGGGGTTTCCCTTTGTGATTCTTGATTCCAGAGGGCTATTTTACACCTCACCCCGCCTTGATCTCATGCTGGCTGGACGGGGTGGCCTCACCCCCGACCGTAGGCGGCATTCTCCAGGCGGCGGATACGCTCCTCCAGGGGCGGATGGGTGGCGAACAGCTGCGCTAGGTTGCGCCCGCTGAGGGGGTTGACGATGAACAGATGGGCCGAGGCGGGGTGGCTTTCCGCCTCCGGCATCGGGATCCGTTGGCTCGCCTGCCCCAGCTTGCGCAGGGCGCTAGCCAGCCACAATGGGTTGCCGCAGATCGCCGCGCCCTCGGCATCCGCCACATACTCACGGGAGCGGGAGATCGCCATCTGGATCAGCGAGGCGGCGATCGGCGCCAGGATCATCATCAGGATCGCCGCAAACGGGTTGCTGTTCTCCCCGTCGCTACTGCGCATGCCAAACAGCATTGCGAACTGTGCCATGTTGGCCAGCATCGCGATCGCCCCGCCGATGGTGGCGGCAATCGCCATGGTCAGGGTGTCGCGGTGTTTGACATGGGCCAGCTCGTGGGCCATCACCCCAGCCAGCTCCTCGCGGCTCATCATGCGCAGCAGACCGTGGGTGGCGGCCACCGCCGCGTGCTGCGGATCGCGTCCGGTGGCGAAGGCGTTGGGGGCCTGCTCTGGCAGTAGGTAGACCTTGGGCATTGGCATCCCAGCGCGGCTGGAGAGCTCACGCACCACATCATAGAGCACCGGCGCTTCGGCGGGGCTGGCAGGCTGGGCGCGATAGATCTTCAGCACCAGCTGGTCGGAGTACCAGTAGGAGGCGAAGTTCATCACTGCGGCCAGGATCAGGGCGATCACCAGCCCGGTCTGGCCGCCCATTGCCTGTCCGGCCACCAGTAGCAGCCCGGTCAGCGCCGCCAGCAGCAAGGTTGTGCGGATTCCACTCATAATTCTGTGTTTGCTCCATTCGACTGAGGCTTGGATTCGTAATAATGTGGGCCGCCCTAATCCTTTTCAAGTGGGCGACACGGCGAGTTCAGGCCCGGGAGTATGAAGATTCATGAAAGATTCGGTGAAGGCCTATTACGGCCAGGAGCTGCAGGGCAGTCACGATCTCAAGACCAATGCCTGCTGCACCGATGCGCAGATGCCACAGCGGCTGCGCAAGGCGCTGGCGAATGTGCACGACGAGGTGATGGCGCGCTACTACGGTTGCGGCCTGGTGGCGCCCGACCTGCTGCAGGGGATGCGCATCCTCGACCTGGGCAGCGGCTCCGGACGCGACTGTTACGCGCTGGCGCAGATGGTCGGTGAGAGCGGCTATGTGCTGGGGGTCGACATGACTGAGGAGCAGTTGGCGGTGGCGAATCGCCATCTCGACTGGCACCGGGAGCGTTTTGGCTATGCCCGCAGCAATGTGGAATTCCGTCTCGGTCACATTGAACAGCTTGATATGCTGGGTCTGGAGGATGAAAGCTTCGATATCATCGTCTCCAACTGTGTGATCAACCTCTCCCCCGACAAGGAGGCGGTGCTGCGCGAGGCCTACCGGCTGCTCAAGCCTGGCGGCGAACTCTACTTCTCCGATGTCTACGCCGACCGCCGCGTGCCCCAGGCGCTGCTCGAAGACCCAGTGCTCTACGGTGAGTGCCTGAGCGGCGCGCTCTACTGGAACGACTTTCAGAACCTGGCGAAAAAGGTGGGCTTTGCCGACCCGCGGCTGGTGGAAGACAGGCCGATCACCATCGACAACGCCGATATCGAGCAGAAGATCGGCCACATCGGCTTCTGGTCGGCCACCTACCGGCTGTTCAAGCTGGAGGGGCTGGAGCCGGCCTGCGAGGACTACGGCCAGGCGGTGGTCTACAAGGGTGGCATCGAGGGCAGCGAGGAGTCGTTTCTACTCGACGGCCACCATCTGATCCAGAAGGGCAAGATGTTCCTGGTCTGCGGCAACACCTACCGGATGCTCAACGAGACTCGCTTCCGCGATTATTTCGACTTCTATGGGAGTTGGCAAACCCACTTCGGCATCTTTGACGACTGCGGTAGCAGCACCCCCTTCGGTGAAGGAGAGGCGGGTGATGGTGGCTCCGGCGGGGGCAGTTGTTGTTGAGCCGATAGTGAGCCGGGCCTATCTTTGGGCGGCGATCGTTGCGCTGGCGCTGTTTCTGCTGCTGTGCAGTTGGCTGACCTGGCAGCAGGCCCATGCCTACGAACGGGAGACGCTCTATATCGTGCAGCAACTGGAGGCCGGCAACCGGCTGGAGTCGGTGGGACGGGAGTGGCTGGAGACGCTGACCTTGGGACTCTACGACAGCAGCGAAGCGGAGTCGCAGCAGACGCAGGGGTTGTATCAGCACAAGCAACTGCAGCAGGCCTACAAGGAGTCGGTAGAATGGCTACTGGCAGCCTTTGTTCTCACCGCGGCAGGGCTGTTTCTGCTCAGCTGGCTGCTGAATCGGCGTTGGATCGACCTGGGTTACACGATGCTGATAGTGGCGTTGCTCTCGCTGCTGGTCGGACTGACCACACCGATTCTCTCGGTGGAGGCGAGTAAGGAATTGCCACTGCTGGGAGAGACGGTGTTCCAGTTCAAGTCGAAGGGCATCCTTTCCACCATCGGCGCGCTGTGGCAGAACGGCAATCTGTGGTTGGCGTTGCTGCTGTTTCTGTTCAGCGTGGTATTGCCGTTTCTCAAGACCTTGCTGGTGACCATTACCCTAGTGGAATTCAGAGCACCACCTGATCCGTCGCGGCCTGCACTTCAGCCACCAGATCGGTAAATGGTCGATGGCGGATGTCTTCGTGGTGGCGATCCTGGTGGCCTACTTTGCCAACAGCGGCCAGGACCTGACCGAGGCCGAGGTGCAGGTTGGGCTAGTCTACTTTGCCGCCTATGTGGTGTTGTCACTGCTCGGCACCCAGCTGGTGGTGCGACAGCTCGCCGCCACCAAGCTGGGCTGATCCTTGGTGGCTATCAGTCGCCTTGAGATTGGTACAGCGGTTGTGGAACGAGGCTTCGGTTAGTCTGGCCGCTCGCAGCTGGCTTGGTTAAGTCAGCGCATTATCGTGTCCCTGCGTCAACGCTGTTTATGCATTCCGCTCCATGATGTCTTATTCCAATCCCGGCAGTCTATGAAAGGTTTGGATAAACGCATCTAACCTGCGGGTAATCTATTGCCAACGCTCCTGGGAATGCTTCTGAGTTTGATATCGTGGCCTAAATGCGCTAAACTCGCCTAGTTCTGCGGCGTTCTTGCCCTCCTTAATGTTTCTTCCTGCCGATAGTTGCCGCATTCAAGATCAGGTGGCGTAGTTTCCACTGTAATCATCGCGCACCGCCAAATGCGCTAGTTGTTCGATGTGCGGCGAAGTGGCGAATGTCGATATTTCTGCACAAGGATGCAGAGAGAAAAAGCATACGCAACGCTACCGCAACCGGAATGCTAATCGTATGGATTGTGGCGTATCCATATGCAACGGAATTGACCCTTCAACGGATGCTAAACGGAATATCGAACATGTGTAAATGGCTGCAAGGATCCTGAGAAGAATTCGAGTAGTGGATCAGGGAGGCCGCCGGGGCGGACCTTCGCTGGTGCGTTAGCCCACGGGATGCCAAAGCCAACAGGGAGAGGGTTGCCAGCCTCGTTCCGAATGATATCAGAAGTAACGGGGGTATTTTCCCCGATAAAGAATACCTTTATCGAGAGAGCGTGAAGGAGACAAAAAATGATGTGACCAGGATCAAGATTACAGGTGTTTGGCGCCGGAAACTGTGCCCGTTTTTGAACCAGAGATTGCAGTGAACCACTCACTCAGCGAGGGCCGATTATGACTGATTTTAACCGCTCAACCACCGCACTTTTGCTTGCCGCAGGGACGGGAAGCCGCCTGCGGCCATTGACCCAAAATGCGCCAAAGTGCCTCACCGAGGTCGGCGGCCGCCCGATCCTCGATCGTTTGATTCACAACCTGCGGGCAAAGGGGATTGAGCGGCTGGTGGTGGTAGTTGGACACCAGGGCGACCAAATCCGTGAATTTCTGCGTCACAATGCGGGCGGCATACGGGTCGATTACGTTTTCAATGCCGAGTACCGAACCACCAACAACCTCTATTCCCTGTGGCTGGCCCGGCAGCAGGTTCAGGAACCGTTCCTGCTGTTAGAAAGTGATCTGGTTTTTGAGGCTGAGATGCTGGACGGCATGCTCTATCCGGACAGAATCGCAATTTCCCACCTTCGTCCCTGGATGAATGGCACTACGGTGGTACTTGGCTCCGAGAGTCGGGTTACGGCTTTTCGCCCCGACTGCGGCGAATGCGATATGCCCCGGTATAAGACGGTGAACATCTACAGTCTGTCGATGAAGACTTGGCAGACGATGGAAGAAAGGTTGAGTGGCTACGTTTCGGATGGCAGGCTTGGCGTGTATTACGAGACCGTATTCGCGGACATGGTCGCCGACGATTCGCTCGCGTTCGAAGCGGTCTTCTTCAACGCAGACCGGTGGTACGAAATCGATACTCTGGTGGATCTGGACGAAGCGGAAAAGCTGTTTGGCGCTCCCAGTCCCGCTACGGACCGTTCCCTTGTCAGTCTCGAGTCGATGGCCATTCATGCCTGAGATCGACCACGCTGCGGTCAGTCGCTATTGGGCCGGGGTTAGATCATCGATCCTCGGGCCATATAGGATGGATGACTTCGGTTTTCCGGTGGGTGCGGGCCATTTTCGTTTCCGAGCGGAATCTCGGATCGTTTGGCGGCTACTCCAGGGTGTGAATCCGAATGGCACGGTTCTCGACCTTGGATGTGGTGTTGGATATTGGGCCGCAGCATTCGCTCGATGCTTCTCCCGCGTAGTCGCCGTCGAGGGTAGCGGCGCACTCTACCAGGCATTGGAGGCGCGATCCGCCGCCTACCCGAACATTCGTCCGGTACTCGGCAATGTCCTGTCGTTCGAACCCGATGCTCACTACTGCCTGATTTTTCTCGGTGGCCTGCTCATGTACCTTGATGAAGAAGACGTGATCGCCCTGTTGGGGAGGCTGGTTGCAAGCCTCGAGCCGGGTGGGATCATTCTGTGTCGCGAGTCCACTGTCCGGGGGGGAACCGAGACGTATGCGGGTGACTATCCGGTTGTCTACCGATCCATGCAGAATTACAGGCGGATCTTCAGGCAATGCGGATTGACGGTTCGGCATGCCGAACGGAATGAACCTTACGTCCTCATGCAGATGGGGTGTGAACTGATCAAAAAATGGAAGGGACTCGTGCCGGAGTCGGCTCAGATGCTACAGATTGTTGGCCCTTTGACCTATTGGGTGATGCGACTGGGAAATCCCTGGTTGAATCGTTTACCCAAGGCACTGGAAATCCCGTTCCCGAAGCTGGAAAACCATTTTTTCGTACTTGAAACGGAGGCAGCCTGAACATTCATAAGGCGCGGTTATTTTCGCGGCTTGGCGGGCTAACTAAATTCACCCTGATGTGGAGGTAAAGATGGAAAAAATGCAGAAAAACTTCCTTTACCGGAACCTAGCCAATGTGACATCGATTCTCGGTGTACTGCCTCTGGTATTACTGTTCCTTGATGACGGCTACCGTTACGTCATCCCGTTAATCATCTTCAATAATGTCATGGACGACCTCGATGGCGTTCTGGCCGGCAAACTGAATATCCGGAGCCGCTTCGGCGCCGATCTTGATAACGTTTGCGACGCTGTCGCTCACGTTGCCTTGGCGCTGGCGGTTGGCGCGCATTTCGGCGGCATGATCCTGATTGCAAGTGCAATCGCGGCGGGTTCGGTCATCATCCGCGCCACTTCCCGGCTCAATCCCGAAGCTGTCTCCGGGGGAGGGTCGCCGACTAATGAACTCATGCGTCACCTGCTGTTCATTCTGCTGCTTGAACAACCCTTAGGGTTCGAGCCTGGGAGTTTGCTAATCCCGCTGTTTCTGCTGCATACCATATCAATGCTCGTGCCCTACAAGATGCCCGCGCTCATCCGGGGGTGGTCCAAGTCGGTCATTGCGATTGGCACGGTCAATGTGACGCTGATAGCCGCATGGCTCATTCCGTCAGCCACGTTGTTTATCGCGGGGGCCTTCGTCGTGACCTATATGTATTCCTTCATCGTGGAAGGGGCCCGCTGGCTAAGGCGCTCTGAATGAACCTGGGCGAAGCAGATTGGGATTCAGAAAAGTGTCGGATGCTGGACCCAAGGTGCGAGTTTACGATTCGTTCAGATGGCTCCCTAATCCTCTTTTTCCATCAGGGATTTGAGGGCGGCAAACGGATTGTGGCTCGACTCTTTTGCACTACCTGATGAGGACTCACCGCTGCCGTCACTGTCGAGATAGCGGGAGTGTTCGTTGTCGTGGCAGTAGAGGCAGAGCAGCTCCCAGTTGCTGCCGTTCGGTGGGTTATAGTCGTGGTCGTGGTTTCTATGGTGCACGGTCAGCTCATGCACGTTGGCGCGGGTGAATTCGCGCCGGCAGCGGCCGCAGATCCAGGGGTACATCTTCAGCGCTTTTTCCCGGTAGCCCTGCTCGCGCTGTTCGCGGTTGTTGCGGGCCTCGGCGACGATCTGGTCGAGCTTATTGTGGTCTGGAGTCTTGTCTGCCATGGATTGTGGTCCTCCTGTGGCCTCTCTCTTTGTTTATAACGCGGCAATTAAACATGGCACATGTATAGGTCGTGCCGTGCCCGACATTATCCTTGATTGCAATCGATTATACGCGGCGGCCAGGGGGCGCCCTATATCTCTTCCTCGGGGTCGGCCCAAGCCCTGGGTTTGAGGTATTTGGTATAGAGTTCGGCCTCTTCAGTGCCGGGCTCCGGCTGCCAATTGTACCGCCACTTCACTGCGGGCGGCATCGACATCAGGATCGATTCGGTTCGTCCGCCCGACTGCAGTCCGAACAGGGTGCCTCTGTCGTAGAGCAGGTTGAACTCCACATAGCGGCCGCGCCGGTAGAGCTGAAAATCCCGCTGCCGCGGTCCATATTCAGTGGCTTTGCGCCGTTCGACGATGGGCAGATAGGCCTCGATATAACCGTCGCCCACACTTTGCATGAACTGGAAGCATCGTTCAAAGCCCCACGCGTTCAGGTCATCGAAGAAGAGCCCACCGATGCCACGCGGCTCCTGGCGGTGTTTGAGGTAGAAATAGTCGTCGCACTGCTGCTTCAGGTGCGGGTAGAGGTCGCTTCCAAAAGGTTCGCAGATAGCTCTGGCGCTCTGGTGCCAGTGGTGGCAGTCCTCCTCATTGCCGTAGTAGGGGGTCAGGTCAAAACCACCGCCGAACCACCAGACTGGATCGGCGTCTTCGTGCTCCGCGATGAAGAAACGCACATTGGCATGGGAGGTGGGGAGATAGGGGTTCTGCGGATGAATGACGATGGAGAGGCCCATCGCCTCAAAGGCGCGTCCGGTTAGCTCCGGGCGGTGGGTGCTGGCGGAGCCCGGCAGCTGCTTGCCGCTGACATGGGAGAAGTTGACGCCGGCCTGTTCAAACACTGTCCCATCCTGCAGTACACAGCTGATGCCACCGCCCCCCAGCCCGCCATCGCCCTCCCGTTGCCAGGCATCGGGGACAAATCGGGCAGTCTCTCCGGTCTCCTCCAGCGCGCGGCAGATCTTCTGCTGCAGGCGTTTCAGATAGTTGCTGACACTCTCTTTATCGATAATCTCGTGAGGCATACTGGATCTCTTGCTGACAAAATATCTGGATACCCCATCTGTTTCGCCCATGTGCTCTGCTGGAGGGGGTGAGGTTTGAATAGACCATTGTCTTTTATATTCAGGTGCATCCTCCCATCTTTTTTGTGTGGCAGGGCAGATTCGCTAAGCCGCTGCCTGATTCCCGCTGGGATGGAAGGTGAAAGGGGGCGAGGCATTGGGTAAGCTAGGCCGGTTTTTGCATTTGTGGAGAGAATCGATGGCAGAGTTGCAAGCCCTGATCTTTGACGTGGACGGAACCCTGGCCGATACCGAGCGGGATGGCCACCGAGTGGCCTTCAACAAGGCGTTTGCCGATGCTGGGCTCGACTGGGATTGGTCAGTGGAGTTGTATGGTCAGCTGCTGGAGGTTACCGGCGGCAAGGAGCGCATCCGCTTCTATCTGGATCACTTCAACACGGGATTCGAGCGTCCCGATGACCTGGATAGTTTCATTGCCGATCTGCACAAGAAAAAGACCGCTCACTACACCAACATGCTGGCCGAAGGTGCCATTCCCATGCGCAGCGGCGTGAAGCGGCTGCTGCAGGAGGCGCGTGAGGCCGGGCTGCGACTGGCGATCGCCACCACTACCACTCCGGCCAATGTTGGTGCGCTGCTGCAGCACAGCCTGGATGCGGATGCTGAGGGTTGGTTCGAGGTGATCGCCGCTGGTGATATCGTGCCGGCGAAGAAGCCCGCCCCTGATATCTACAGCTGGGCAATGCAGCAGATGGATATCAGCCCGGACGTCTGTGTTGCCTTTGAGGACTCTGAAAACGGCGTCAAATCTGCTGTCGGCGCAGGCATCAACACGGTGCTGGTGACCACCAATGACTACACTGAGGATCACGACTTCAACGGCGCCGAACTGGTGCTGGATCAGCTCGGTGAGCCGGGTGATGGTTTCCGGGTCATCAGCGGCGATGCGGGTGGTGCCGATCATGTCGATCTGGCGCTGCTGCGCCGCTTCCACGCCGGAGCCTGAGCAGTGGTACAGATCGCTGACCGGATGGCACGCATCCAGCCCTTCTATGTAATGGATCTGCTGGCCCGTGCCCGTGGCCTGGAAGCTCAGGGGCGCTCGATCATCCATATGGAGATCGGCGAGCCTGACTTCCCCACTCCGGCACCGATCGTGGCGGCGGGGCAGGCGGCGTTGGCCTCTGGCGAGACCCACTACACCCCGGCCAAGGGATTGCCGGCGCTGCGCGAGGCGATTGCCGGCTTCTACCGTCACCGCTATGGGGTGGAGCTGGATCCACAGCGAGTGATCGTCACCCCTGGCTCCTCAGGTGCCCTGCAGCTGGTGATGAGTGTGCTGGTCAATCCTGGGCAGAGCGTGCTGATGGCCGATCCGGGCTACCCATGTAACCGTCACTTTGTGGAGCTGGTTGAGGGCACGCCGTTGGGCATCCCGGTGGGAGCTGATACCGGCTATCAGCTCACCGCCGAGCTGGTGGAACAACACTGGCGCGAGGATAGCTGCGCGGTGCTGGTCGCCTCACCCGCCAACCCCACCGGCACCCTGTTGTCGCAGTCGCAGCTGAAGGCACTGCACCGTACGGTGCAGCGGCTTGGCGGGGTGTTGATCGTCGATGAGATCTATCAGGGGCTGGTCTACGATGGGGAGGGCGGCACTGCGCTGGCGCTGGCGGACGACCTGTTCGTGCTCAACAGCTTCTCCAAGTTCTTCGGCATGACCGGCTGGCGGCTCGGCTGGCTGGTGGCCCCTGAAGCGGTGGTCGATCCCCTCGACCGGTTGGCGCAGAATATCTTTCTCGCCGCCCCGACCCTCTCGCAACATGCGGCTTTGGTGGCTTTCTCGCCAGAGGTGATGGAGATTCTCGAAGTGCGCCGGCTGGAGTTTCAGCGGCGCCGCGACTTTCTACTACCGGCGCTGCGCGGACTGGGGTTCGACCTGCCAGTGACCCCCCAAGGCGCCTTCTATCTCTACGCCGGCTGTGAGGCGATCAGTGATGACAGTGCCGCGCTGGCGGAGCGACTGCTGGGGGAGGCAGGGGTGGCGGTGACGCCGGGGCTCGACTTTGGCTTCAATCGCCCCGAGAGTCATCTGCGCTTCGCCTACACTACTGGCCTGGAGCGGCTCGAGCAGGGAGTCGAGCGGTTGCATCGGTTCCTGCTATAGGTCGGGCCGCGCCCGACACCATTCTTGTTTTCAATCGACGACAGGCGGCGGCCATGGGCCGCCCTATGTCTTGCCAAGTTCAGATCTCGCGCAGCCCCTCGGAGGGTTCGATGCGTGCCGCCCGGTAGCCGGCGATGGCGGAGGCGAGGATCGCCGTGCCGGCGGTGATGCCCAGGGCGACCAGCAGGTGCTCCGGCAGCAGTCGGCAGACGCTCTCGCCGTTCTGCATCTGTGGCGCGAAGCGGTCGTTGATCAACCAGGCGACGCCGAAGTAGATCAGCACCGCGCTGAGCCAGCCGAGCAGCGCGGTGAAGATCGACTGGAGCATCGGAAACCAGACGATGTCGCCGGTACGAAACCCGACCAGCCGCAGCACGCTCAACTCCTTGCGCTTGCGATCCACATTGGCCCACAGGCTGGCGCTGAGGGAGAAGGCGAAGCCCACCAGGCCGATCACCGCAATTAGCCAGAACACCAGGCTCAGATTCTTGTCCATATCGCGCACGATCTCGATATCTGCGGCGCGGGTGCGAACCTCGATGCCCTGGCTCTGGAAACTGTTGCTGAGTGGCTCCACATCGTAGATCGAGCGGGCATAGAGGCGGAAGCCGGGATAGGTGCGCTGATCGGGGTTGCTTTGGTTACCGGACCAGCCGAGCGCCGGGACCGCATGGCCGTCGCGGAAATCCTCCATTGACTCCAGCAGATAGACTGGGGCAAATGCGCCGTCGCGGCCAAATGCCCCGGCACGGGCGATATCCACCACCGTCAGGTCTACGTGCACTCGCTCGCTCTTGCCACGGAAGCGCCGTGCCAGGCTGCCGCTGATAGTGTCGCCCTTTTTGACCTTGAGCTTGCGCGCCGCCGACTCCGAGAGCACCAGTTGGCGCAGCGTGTCGGGGGTGTCCAGACTCTGTAGCAGTGGGTCGCCGCGCTCGGTGGGGATCATCTCCACGGTGACGATCTGCGGCGCATTCTTGCTCTTCAGCTGCAGGGTGGCGGCAATGGAGCGGGTGCGCGGCACGATGAAGGCGACCTGCGGGCGTTGGCGCAGGGTCTCGATCCAACTGCGATCGTAGTGGCCGCTGCCGATCGGGCGGATCTCGCGGTTGCGTGGGTCATCGATCAGCTGATCGACCATGCTGCCGACGATGCCAAACTTTAGCCCGAACAGCACCAGCATCGGTCCCAGTACGGCGGCCAGGGCGAGGACAAAGAAGCTCGACATCTGCCATTCGTTGCGGTAGTCGCGGCTCGCCAGCCAGAGGATGTTTTTGAAACGTTTCAACATGGCATTAACCAGTGACCACGGTCTCGGTGGTCCTGCCGCTCTTGCTGCGGCGGGTGTGGTGGGAGAGGTGGCGCAGGCCGAGCCGGTTGATATGGCGCCAGGCGTGGCTGGCGACGATCACCGTGATGTGCAGCTCCTCTACCAGTTCGATGAACAGCGACATGATCTTCTCCGCCGCGATTGGGTCGAGAGAGGCGGTGGGTTCGTCGGCGATGACAATGGAGGGGCGATGTGCCAGGGCGCGGCCGATCGCCACCCGCTGACGCTCGCCCACCGAGAGTTGGTGCGGCAGTTTGTTCAGATGGCGCTTGATGCCTAGGTCATGGGCTAGCTCCTCCACCAGGTCGTCATCGGGGAGCTGCAGCAGGCGCCGCGACAGGCCGATGTTGTCGCGCACCGTCAGGTAGGGCAGCAGGCCGCCGGTCTGCATCACATAGCCGATGCGCTGGCGGCGCAGGTCGCCGAGTTGGTTGAGCTGGTGTTTGCGCCAGTGTTCGGCCACATCCAATGGTGTGCTGCCACGCTCCGCACGGAAGCGGAAGGAGCCGCTCTCGGTTGGTTGCAGGATCATCGCCAGCATGTCGAGCAGGGTGCTTTTGCCGCTGCCGCTCTCGCCGATCACGGCGACCTTTTCACCCAGCGCGATCTGCAGGCTGGGCACCTTGAGCCGGAACCGGCTGCCCTCGACTTCGCGGGTCTTGACCACGTCGCGCAGGTGATAGATCAGGGTTCGCTCGCCGTTCTGGCGGCTGGTCGGGTTGGGGTCTTGTTGTTGATTCACTAAGGGAGCATTTCGATGGCCAGGGGGAACACCGAGTCGCCGTCGATGGGACCGCCGTCTAGGGAGACCCAAAGGTCGGTGTGGTCGTGCAGCACCTGGTAGTAGTTGATCTTCTCTTCCAGCCGGTGGATGAACTCCAGCTGTTGCTGGGCCGGCCAATCCTGCCAGTTCTCCAGCGACAGGTCCATCACCTCGCCGGTGTAGGGCAGATCCTCGATATATTCGCGCATGAAGCCCATGTCGGCAAGGTTGCCGGCGCGGGCGCCACTGACCCGGGTGGTGCTGCCAAGCTGCTGCGGGTCGCGGGCGATGGTGGCGGCCAGGCTCTTCAGGTCGTTGAGGAAGTTGCGTGGCGACAGCAGCCCCTCTTCGGCAGTCTCCAGTACCTGACGCATGATGCTGTGCAGATCGCTGAGCTGATCGCGGCTCAGCAGCACCCGGATATCGAGGGTCTGGCGCGTCGGGTCGCTGAGATCCCGGTCTACCAGCCAGGCGTTGAACAGATTTGGTATCTGCTGTTCCTGATCGCGCTGCAGATAGCGCATGCGCAGCGCATAGCCGAGCTTCGCCACCTTTGCCTGGAATTCGGCCAGCTGGCTCTGATCCTCGTCCGGCTCTGCTCTCTGCGCCATTTCCACAGGGGGCTGGATCGGCTGCAGCTGGCGCCCGGCGGCGGCCATGGCGGCGATCTTTACC
The DNA here is from genome assembly GCF_000224455.1 of endosymbiont of Riftia pachyptila (vent Ph05). Lineage (NCBI taxonomy): Bacteria > Pseudomonadati > Pseudomonadota > Gammaproteobacteria > endosymbiont of Riftia pachyptila. The sequence goes on along the minus strand of NZ_AFOC01000004.1, from coordinate 24,409 downwards.
TGATCGGTGATTTGGTGGGCGAGGGAGTCCAGCACCCGACCGAAGCGCTGCACATCGCCGGTCTTGACGCCAAAGTAGAAGCTGCCGATGCCGGGGTAGTGGGAGAGGTCGCGGTATTTCTGCTCCGCCTTGGCATGGTTGGCGTAGGGGGTAGGGGTGAGTAGGTGCAGCACCGACAGGGCGATGCCCTTGTTGCGCGCCAGCCGGTTGAGGGACTCGGCGCTGAGGCCGGTGCCGGAGAGCGGGTCGCTGGCTTCACGTGGGCCGGCATCGGTGATCAGTACCACGTAGCGGGCATCCTGACCCCGCCAGTCGATGCTGTCGATGGCGTCGTAGACCCCGGCGTAGCTATCTTCGATGAAGCCCTTGCTGGAGGCGGTGGCCGCCTTCAGCGACTCAACCGCGCCAAAGAAGCCAGCGGCGTCTTTGCCCTGCTCCAGATCGACATAGACTCGCGAACGGTACTCCAGCTCTGGCACCGCATCGGTGCTGTCACGAAACGCCACCAGGCCGAAGCTGACATCGCCGGTGAGTTCCTCGCGGGTGATCACATCGTAGATCTTGCGCACCGCCTTGCGGGTGCGATCGATGTAGGGGTCCATGGAGAGGGTGGAGTCGATGACAAACACCACGCCGGAGCGGAACCGGCGTAGCGGCGCAGCTGGTGTAGCCGGCTGCTGTGGTTTGGGCTGGGCCTGTTTGCGTGACTCCAGGGGCACGCTGGAGACCTGCAGCAGGCGCGCCGGTTCGCTACCCAGGTAGATATCCTCGTGGCTGCGGATCGGCACCAGGTAGAAATCCTGCAGGATGTCCACATGGTTGCTCGGCTGGATCGCGATCACCGGTGAGTCGGCGGGCAGCTGGCCGCTCTCGGCTGCTGAATAGAGTTCGCGATAGACGGCTGGATCGTCCGCTTCGATCAGCTGCTTCAGCTCATTATTGTCGCGAAATAGCAGTACCCGGTCGTGGCCCAGCGGCTCACGGAAGGCAACGGTGAGACCCTGATTCCAGGGGATCAGTTCGTGCTCCCGGATCCAGCCCCGCAGATCGCCGTGGCGGTTGATACCGACCTGCAGCCACTGCTGGCCGGCCTGTTCGCGGCGCTGATAGATGTAGTAGGCAGTGAAAGGTTTGGTGGGCTCGCCGATGTCTGCTCCCGGGCTCTGGAAGATCAACGCGCCGGGTTTGTTGAGCATGCGCTGGTAGAGCGACTGTTTGCCCGGCATCAGCAGCGGGCGGCTGTTCTCCGCAGCGACGTTGGTGACAAACAGGCAGAGGATGAGGACAAACGCACTGAATCGCATAGCTATGGACAGATCCTAACGCCAGTTCAACAGCAGCCGGCGGGCATTGCCATCACCCTCGGCGGCGGCCTGCTCAATGTGTGAGCGCAACACGGCCAGCCGTTCTTCCGCTTGCTCCACGCCGCTCTGCCGTGCAAGCGAGTACCATTTGAATGCCTGTAGCGGGTCGGGTTCCTGGATTGGCGTACTGCCGGTAGTGAAGTGGGCCGGATCGTGAAGTTCGCCGAGCAGCATGGCGGAGGGGCCATGGCCGTTGCGGGCGTTGAAGAAGAGCAACAGATAAGCGTCGGTGACCCGGCCCTGCTGCTGCAGCTCTAGGGCGCGGTTCAGTAAGCTGTCGGCATCCAGCTGCTGTTGGCCATTGCGCAGGGCGGCAATCAACGCCCGGGCGATCTCGCCATCCGCTTGTTGTGCAGGTATTTCGAGACGCGCGGAGGAGACCGCTGGCGTAACCGGCGATGGGGACTCTGCAGTGCCTGATGGGCTGGTTGCGCCCGCCTCACGATGGATCGGAGCGATCGGCGACGGGGGTACGATGCCGCTGTCGGTCTGCTCACTGTCGGGGGTGGAGGTGAGCCAGATCAGCGTTAGCAGGATCACCGCGATACCGATGGCGAGGCGGATGCGCCCATTACCCTTCAAACCCGGGCTGCCCGCAAAATCCTGCGGAATTCTCGATTCGGATGTCGTCATTCTGTGCCGGCGGTAGTGCTGCCGACGGATGCTCAAAGCCGCCGGTAGATCGGGTGGGCAAGCCACTCTTGCTGTCGTCTTGGACGCCCAATTTGACCAGAACGCCCCATGAAAATCCACCACTAAGGCGGGGCTTCCAGACCAAACAGCTGCTCGGTGTTGCACCGGGTCTGCTGTGCGATCTGTTGCGGATCTTCGTTGTTCCTGAGTTGTGCCAGAGTCTGCAGCACCAGCGGCAGGTAGGCGGGTTCGTTGCGCTCGCCGCGATGTTGGCTGAGCGGCTGATCGGGGGAGTCGGTCTCCAGCAGGATCGACTCCAGTGGCAGGCTCTGCACCAACCGGCGCAGCTTGTTCGCCCGCTCATAGGTAATAGGCCCGCCGAAGCTGAAGCTGAAGCCCATCTCGATCAGCCGGTGTGCCTGCTGCTTACTGCCGGAGTAGCTGTGGAAGACACCGTGCAGGCCGGGAAATTGCTTAAGGGTGTTGATGCAGGCCTCCACTGCCCGCCGGGCGTGGATGATCACGGGCAGTTGGTAGTGGTGAGCCAGCTCCAGTTGGGCCTCGAAGTAGAACTGCTGCAGCCGGGGCTGCGGATTGTCGATGAAGAGATCGAGGCCGCACTCGCCGATCGCCACCGGCCGTTCCTGTCTGACCCACTCCGCCAGCTGCTCGAGGTGTGACCGCTGATGTTCTGCAACAAACATTGGATGCAGGCCGTAGGCGGGGTGTAGCCCTGGATAGTCGCGGCAGACCTGCAGCTGGCGTGGCCACCACTCGGCCTTGATACCGGCGATGATCTGACTGGTGACGCCGGCAGCGTGGGCGCGCTGCAGTGCTGCCTCCCGATCGCCATCGAAACGCTGGTCGTCGAAGTGGCTGTGGGAATCGATTAGCCGCGGCTGAAGACCCATATATCTCCCTGGGAAAGGGTCTGATTAAAGCGGTAGCCGTCCTGGTCAAACTGCTTGATCGCCTGCGGATCGTGAAGACGATTATCGATGATGTAGCGGCTCATTACACCCCGCGCCCGCTTGGCGTAGACGCCGATCATGCGGTAGCTGCCGTTTTTGTACTCCTTGAACTGCGGGGTGATGATGCGTCCCGCTAGCAGCTGCGGCTTGATCGACTTGAAATATTCGTTGGAGGCGAGATTGATCAGGATATCATCGCCCTGTTCGGCCAGATCCTGGTTGATCGCCTCGGTGATCTTGCTGCCCCAGAAGGCGTAGAGATCCTTGCCGTTTTTGTTGGGTAGTTTGGTACCCATCTCCAGCCGGTAGGGTTGCATTAGGTCGAGCGGGCGTAGCACCCCGTAGAGGCCGGAGAGGATGCGCAGGTGTTGCTGGGCGAAGTCGAGACCAGCCTGTGACATCGACTCCGCATCCAACCCGGTATAGACGTCACCCTTCATCGCCAGCGCCGCCTGTTTGGCATTTTTCGGGGTGAAATCCCTGTGCCACTCGTGGTAGCGCTCGAAGTTGAGATTGGCCAGCTTCATGCTGAGCTTCATCAGCTCCGCCAGATCCAGCGCCGAGTAGTTGCGCAGGATGTTGATCAGCCGCTGCGACTCGTCGAGAAAATGTGGGAGGCTATGGTGTTCGGTTACTGGGGGGGTGGTGTAGTCGAGGGTCTTGGCGGGGGAGATGACAATCAGCATGTTTTATTTTGATTTGGTGATTTTATGCCCCCATGATCGCTATAGCTGTACAGAAAAACAACCGTAATTCGNAGCATGGGTATAGTGAGCTAGAGCCTGACCAGACCCCATGCTAGGCTTGCCGCTGTCTTGCAGAACAAGGTGACAGGGTGGACCGGGACAAACGCATACAACAGCTGCTGGATCTGGTGGGGCGGCTCTATGCCGAGACCGGCGAACTGAGCGAGTCCGATGGTGATCTGCAGCTCTGGTACAACCGGGGGTACGCCAATGGCATGATCCAGGTGCTGCGAGAGCTGGGGGCGGCGGATCAGATTGCAGCGCGGGTCGAGGCCGATACCGCCGACCGGCTGGCCGGTCAGGAGTTTCTGCCTTGGGGCAAGGCCTATTTGCATGGCTTCGAGATGGGTGACAGAGAGACCCGGGAAGTTTTGTAGTGCAGGAATCGAAGCGATGAAGATTGTCTCATTCAACACCAACGGCATCCGTACTCGCGAGCACCAGCTGCAGCAGCTGAAACAGCGTCATGATCCGGATGTGATCGGTATCCAGGAGAGCAAGGTCCAAGACCAGGACTTCCCGCTGGAGATGACCAGCGCGCTGGGTTTCAACGCCGCCTACTTTGGCCAGAAGACCCATTATGGCGTGGCGCTGCTCTCGAAGCAGGCGCCGTTGTCGCTGCAGAAGGGCTTCCCCGGCGACCCGGTGGACGCCCAACGGCGCATGATCATCGGCCGTTTTGCCACTGACAAGGGCAATCAGGTGACGGTCATCAATGGTTACTTCCCGCAGGGTGAGAACCAGTCTCACGAGGTCAAATATCCGGCTAAGCGCAAGTTCTACGCCGATCTGCTCGTCTATCTGCAACAGCATCACAGCCCAGACGACAATCTGCTGGTGATCGGCGATATGAACATCGCACCGCTCGACCTCGACATCGGCATCGGTCCGGACAACGCTAAACGCTGGCTGAAGAGCGGCAAGTGCTGTTTTCTGCCAGAGGAGCGGGAGTGGCTGCAGCGGCTCACGGATTGGGGCCTGCACGATACCTTCCGCGGCCACTATCCCGAGGTGGATGACCGCTTCAGTTGGTTCGACTACCGCAGTCGCGGCTTCGACCGCGAACCCAAGCGCGGTCTGCGCATCGATCTAATCCTGGCCAGTGCCAGCCTTAATGCCGCTTGCAGCGATGCCGGCATCGACTATGAGATCCGTGGCATGCAGAAGCCTTCCGACCACTGCCCGATCTGGGCCGAATTTGATATCTGATCCGTGGCGGTTGCGCGCTTCCGTTTCTACGAGGAGCTCAACGACTTTCTGCCGGTGGCCCAGCGCAAACGGGAGATCGAACTCCGATTCGAGCCTCCCGCTCCGGTGCGCCACCTGATCGAGGGGCTGGGGGTGCCCCACACCGAGATCGAGATCATCCTGGTGAATGGTGAGTCGGTGGGGCTGGAGCGGCAGATCGAGGATGGCGACCGGGTCAGTGTCTATCCGGTGTTCGAGGCCCTTGACGTGACGCCGCTGCTGCGGCTGCGCCCGCACCCCCTGCGCGAGCTGCTGTTCTTGGCCGATGCCCATCTCGGCAAGCTGGCTCGCCATCTGCGTATGCTTGGTTTCGATACACTGTTTTTCAACGACCTCGGCGACCGGGAGCTGGCCGAGCTAGCAGGCCGGCAGCGGCGCATCCTGCTGAGCCGGGATCGCGCCCTGCTGATGCGCGGCACGATTAGCCACGGCTCGCTGATCCGCAGTACTGACCCCAGGGAGCAGCTGCGTCAAGTGGTGCAACGCTTCGATCTGGGCCACTGCCTGAAGCCCTTCAGTCGCTGTATGGAGTGCAATGAACTCCTGCGGACAACAGACAAAACGATGGTGCTGAAGCAGCTGCCGCCCGGCGTGGCGGAACGCTATGATGCGTTTTTACAGTGCAGTGGGTGTGGCAAGGTCTTCTGGAAAGGTAGCCACTACCGCGAGATGCGGCGTTTCATCGACGACCTGGTTGACCAGCCGCGAGAGTAGAATGTGGCTCTTTCATGGGCCAACCAGACGACCAACAGAGGAGATCTTATGGATCTGCGACAGTTTCTGATCGTGTTTAGCGTAACCCTGAGCCTGGTGAGCCCGGCCCGGGCTGACCAGGAGTGCGTGCGAAAGGTGTTTCGTGACTTTTGCCTCGGCGGCAGCCTGGCGCAACAGTTGGAGCGTCAGCCGACGAAGAGTCCATTGCGCCGCAAGGGTGAGCGGGCCGGAGCGATCTATACCCAGGAGCGGGAGCGGATCTACGTGATGGCCTACAAGGGGCAGATCTATAAAGTGCTGCGTACCTTCGACCCGGCTACCTACTCCACCTATCGGGATCTGCAGCGGAGCCTCGCAAGGAAATATGGCAAGTCGGAAGAGAAGAGTCAGTTTCCCGCCAGGATTCGTGGCCGGGCGGCCCGCATCGGCGCGGCCCGCCGCGGCGAGGGGGAGTTCCATGAAGTCTGGTCGCCGGCGGGAAAGGCCTGGCGGGTGGAGCTGAGCTGGTCGCGCAAGTTGGGGGTGGCGCTGGCCTATCTGGTCAACGAACTGGACCGTCAGCAGAAGGCTAACCACGAGATCGATCTCTGAGCCTCCAGGGGATCGCACCCCAGGTCATCCCTTGCGAAGTGGATGCGGCGCCTTGCGTTCGCCCTCTGGTGCGGCGAGTCACTGGCTGGGGCTGCGGGTAGAAAAGATCTGCACGTACATCTTCGTCACCCTATTTGAACGTTGCAGGATCTTGTCGGTGGTTGCAAAGACGGTGACAGGAAGTCCCCCCTTCTTGATGTCGAGGAAGAAGCCTCTGACAACTTTCCACAGGTTGGTGATGCGCACCAGTTCGGTATTGATCGCCTTGGTGTTCGACTTTTCCACCTTCAAGGCGTGCAGGCTGGCCTCGAACAGATCGACCGCCTTGGTCAGCTGGGTGACCGAATTCACGTCACGAAAACCCAGTTGATAGGCGATGTAGTATTTGGCAATGCGTTGCGAAAGCATGCGTTGCCGACCGGCGAGGTTGACGATCTTGGATGTCTTGATCTTGGATGTCTGCTCGAGTTTCTTTACGATCTCGTTGGAGACCTCCAACAGCGTCTCGCTGAGATCCAACACCAGTGCGCCGTTGTCTTGATTGTAGGGTTGGCTGCAGAGTTCAGCATACTCATCATATGCCAGATCGATATAGGTGAGCAGATCCTGTATGGCTGGATCTTTGATCTCCTTCCTCAGGCTGGCGTGGTTACTCTTGAATAACTTCAGGCTGTCCCGCATCTGTTGCCGCGCCTTATCTGGGCGACTTCCCTTGCCCAGAAAAAAGTAGGCCTTGGCGATCTTCTGCGAGAGCATACGTTGCATCCCCGCTCGATCGATCAGGCTGGTTACTGAGGGTGTCTCCTCCGCGTGCGAGGCAAATGGCAGCGCAAGCAGCAGTACAAGACAAAAGAGAGAGGTGGACTTGAGGTTAGTCTTCATTGTTACTTCCTAATGACGAGACATAGAGCGGGGGTTATTTTTCGGCATACATTTTTGTGGCGTTGTTCATCGCGTCGAGAATTCTGTTCGAAGAGCGCAGGATGAGGGATGGAATGAATTTATCGCTGTTTGTTTTTGCGGATAAATCAAACCATTGGAATGCCTTGTTTGCGATATTGAGCTGTTTCTTGATGTCGGGAGTGGTCAGGCTGGAGTGCTCCAGTTTTGCATGGTTTGCCTTGAATTCATCGACAGCCTGTTTAAATGCGGGGGCGAAATCAAATCCCTCTATTCGCCAGCTGCGCAGCATGTAGAGGCTCGCCATGCGCTGGGAGAGCATGCGTTGGCGGCCGGATCTGTTGACGATCTCTGCGCTCTTGTCTGTCGATGCGGCAGCAATCAGAGAGACAAGCCTGTGCGATGCGTCGAGCAGGCGATCCATCTCATCGCGCAGGCTGGCCGCCTGATTGCGATCGGGGGTTGCAGTGAGTACCGGCTTGAGTGCATGCCACTGTGTGGTGACCGCCTTCAACGCCTTGTTGACTTCATCGTTAACCGGAAAGGCCGTGAGTTCTTGCAGGTGTCGTTCAAAAAGGGCGATGGTCTCTTTCAGATCTGCCCCAGGTTGCTGGTATTTGATGCCCTGACCGATCAATGCGTAATCCATCAGCATGCGTTGAGTGAGCATTCGCTGCATACCGGCCTTGTTGATCGCATCAGTCGAATCCTTAATCGCGGCCTGGGTCGACTGGGTGAAGAGGAGTATGCCGGCGGTGAGCCAGGCCATGAGTAAGAAGGGGCGAGAAAACATGTTGGATGTCATTGGAAATACGCTACCTAGCATTGAAGGGGAGCCACTCATGGACGTTCCCATTGTCCTTTGCAACTCGGCTGGTCATCACTCAGCGGGTGAACTATCGAACGTTAGGGAGATCGATGCTCAGGGACAGGGGTGTTGCGGTTCTGGGGATGGTGAAATTATCAACCTGCTTCCAGTGATATAACCCAGCTCATAGGAAGATGCAGGCCTTGATCAGCAAGAACATCTACGACTACTACGATGCGCGTCCTCTTGGTAAGAGGTTGCTAGCATACGCAGTGCCTAACCTCATCAATGTGACATGGAACCCAAATATCGGTGACGGGAGCGGGTTCAGGCTTGTGGTCTTTGATGTATAAGCGGGAGGAATAGGGCTCTTCTAATTCTTAATGGGTAGGCGTCGATGCATTGTGGGTAGTGGTCCGCAGATGAGGCTGTCGTTTTGCTGACGAGGCTCGATTTACAAAGGTCGTTTTGTCTTGCCCAACAGACGCTCCCCTTCAGCTGACACTGCCTCCAACTTTACCTCGATGATGCGATTCTGCAGCGCCGCATCGGCCGGGGCCTCGATCTCCACCCGTAGGTAGTTGGGGGTATAGCCGAACCAGCCGCGGCTGCCATCCCCCTCCACCAACAGCGGCACCTGCTTGCCAAGCTGCCGTTCCAGCATCTCGCGCTTCATCTGTTCGCCCAGTTGGTGCAGTTGCTCGCTGCGCTGGCGCTTGATCTCCCGCGGCACCGGATTGGGCCGCCCCGCCGCCTTGGTGCCGCTGCGTGGGGAGTAGGCGAAGATGTGCAGATGGCCGAACCCCATCTGCTCGACGAAGCTGAGGCTCTGCTGCCACTCCGCCTCTGTTTCACCGGGGAAGCCGACGATGATGTCACTGGTGATGTTGAGATCGGGCACCTGCTGGCGTCCCTCCTCAACAAGCTGGCGGAACTCGTTGCTCTTGCAGCGGCGCGCCATGCGTCGCAATACAGAGTCGCTGCCGCTCTGCAGCGGCAGGTGCAGGTGGGGCATGAAACGGGGGTTGTCGAAGCGCGACCAGAAGTTGTCGGGCAGATCCCAGGGCTCCAGAGAGCCAACCCGCAGCCGCGGGATCTCACTATCCGCTAGCACCCGGTCGATCAGCTGCCCCAGGTCGGAGTCGATGTCGCTGCCGTAGCCGCCCAAGTGGACGCCGGTCAGCACCACCTCCTGGATCCCCTCGCTGTGCAGCCGGTTGATCTCGGCGATCACCTCTTCGGCGGGGCGGGAGCGCTCCTCGCCGCGGGCCAGGGTGACGATGCAGAAGGTGCAGCGGTAGCGGCAGCCGTCCTGCACCTTGATGAAGGCACGCTGACGACCGCGTGCGAGCAGCCCGCCGGACTCTTCCTCGGTGACGCTCTGCGGCATGATGTTGAGATCCAGCTCGCGTTGCACGATCTGCACCAGCTGCTCCTTGTCCTGGTTCGGCACCACCAGATCGACCCCGTCGGCACTGGCACTGGCGGTGGGATCGAGGGAGGCGTAGCAGCCGGTCACCACCAGCCGCGCCTCGGGATTCTGCCGGTGCGCACGCCCCAGCAGTTTGCGTGACTTGCGCACCGCCTCTTCGGTCACCGCGCAGGTGTTGACCACCAGCAGGTCGGCCTGCTCTGGATCCTGTGTCAGGCTGTGGCCGAGACCACGGAACTCCCGGCTCCAGCTCTCCAGCTCCGCCTCGTTGAGACGGCAGCCCAGGGTTTTTAGATGTACGCGCATGGATTGGTCGTGTCGCAGTCAAAGAGCGGGCAACTTATCGGGCTGACCGGCAGGTTTCAAGTCTAAACGCATTTAATAAGGTATATTCCCCGCCATGGAGACACTGACACAACTTCCCATCTGGCAGCAGGCCGGTCTGGCTCTGGCGCTGCTGTTTCTGTTATTGCTGGCGGTGGCGCTGCGCTGGCTGTGGCGTCTGCTGCAACACCAGCTCGATCTGCTGCACGATCGCGAAGCCCGCGACCGCCAGCTTGATGAGCGGCTGCGCGAGCTGGAGCGATCCTTGTTGCGGGAGCAGAGCCAGCTGGGCCAGCATCTGGCGGAGCGTATCACCAAGGGTGCCCTAGCCCAGCAGCGCACCCTGCATGCCCTGCAGCAGCAGATGCTGGAGCGTACCGACCGTTTCTCCCAGGGCGTAGAGCGGCGTTTCGCCGAGATGCAACAGCGGCTCACCGAGGATGCGGGGCGTCTGCGGGTGGAGCTGCTGGAGCGTTTCGAGGGGCTGCAGACCCAGGTCAACCGGGAGTTGGCAGATGGCCGGCTGGCGCAGCAGGAGAAACTGGGTGAGCTGCGCGAGGCGCTACAGCAGGCGTTGATTCGCCACCGGGAAGCGTTCGACGAACGTCAGCTGGAGGCGATGAAGGCGCAGCAGGAAGCGCTGCAGCGGGGCATGACCGAGCTGCGCAAACAGGTCACCGAGGCGTTGCTGCAGCACGCCGACGACCTGGGCAAACGGGTGCAGGGGCTCACCGAAACCACCGACCAACGTCTCAAGGAGATCAGTGGTCAGGTGGAGAAGCGCCTCAGCGAGGGCTTCGAAAAGACCACCGAGACCTTCAGCCAGGTGCTGATCCATCTGACCCGCATCGACGAGGCGCAGAAGAAGATCACAGAGCTCTCCAGTAGTGTGGTCAGCCTGCAGGAGGTGCTCTCCGACAAGCGCTCACGTGGCGCCTTCGGTGAGGTGCAGCTCAACGCCCTGGTGCGTAACGTGATGCCCGAGTCGGGCTTCTCGCTGCAACATACCCTGAGCAACGGCCGCCGCGCCGATTGCCTGCTGTTCCTGCCAGACCCCACCGGCAATGTGGTGATCGATGCCAAGTTTCCGCTGGAGAGCTACCAGCGCATGGTGGACGACACGCAACCCGAGTCGGAGCGGCTGCAGGCGCAGCGTCAGTTCCGCCAGGACATCAAGAAACACATCGATGACATCGCCAGTAAATACATCATCGAGGGCGAGACCTCCGACGGCGCGGTGATGTTTATCCCCGCCGAGGCGGTGTTCGCCGAGATCCACGCCCACTTCCCTGACCTGGTGGAGGAGGCGTTCCGGCGCCGTGTCTGGCTGGTCTCGCCCACCACCATGATGGCGATCCTCACCACCGCCCGGGCGGTGCTGAAAGACGCCGCCACCCGTGAGCAGGTGCATATCATCCAGGAGCATCTGCGCGAGCTGTCGAAAGACTTCGGCCGTTTCCAGAGCCGCATGGACAAACTGGCGACCCACATCTCCCAGGCCCACACTGACGTCAACAACGTCAACATCTCCGCGCGCAAGATCACCGGTCGTTTTGAGAAGATCGAGCGGGTGGAGCTGCAGGATGAGGCCAAACCGGAGTTGCCGATCTTCAAAGAGTAGTGCTGAAGATGTTCGATATAATCGAGGCCGATCTGGCCGATGCCCACCAGGCTGAGGCCTTTCTGCAGCTGATGAACAGCTATGCTCTCGATCCGATGGGCGGTGGCACACCACTCACCGACTACGCTTGGGAGAATCTGGTGGCGGCGATGCGCGCCCGCAACGACGCGTTGAGCCTGCTTGCCTTTATCGATGATGAACCCATCGGCCTGATTAACGCGTTTGAAGGTTTTTCCACCTTCCAGTGCCGACCACTGCTGAACATCCACGACATCATTGTCATCCCGCGATTTCGCCAGCAGGGGGCCGCCCGTCAGATGCTGCAGAGACTCGAACAGATCGCCATTGAACGGGGGTGCTGCAAACTGACTCTGGAGGTGCTGGAACGCAACCTGGCGGCACGGGCTGTCTACAACAAATTCGGCTTCTCCCCCTACGAACTCGATCCGCAGATGGGCAAGGCGATGTTTTGGGAGAAGCAGTTGTAGTGCGTAGCTGTGTAGGATTGGATGAATGGAGCAGCGGCGATGAGCTCCCTCTCATCGCCGCTGCTGTCGCTGTTTCAGCTACTGGTTACGCCAGCCTCTCGGGCAGGGCCCTGGGGCGTTGGGCGCGTTCCCCCAACGGTTGGCCCGCATCTGCGCGCGGTAGCTATCCATTTCCGTCGCACTGATATAGCCGTCGCCATCCTGATCCATCATCTGGAAGGGTGAGGGACGGTTGAGGTTGCGCATCGGATAGCCGAGCTGGGCCCGCTCTGCGCGGCGTTGGGCACGAACCTCTTCGAACTCCTGTTGGCTAACGTAGCCGTCACCATTGAGATCGAAATAGACATAGGGCGGTGGGCCCGGATTGAATGCCAGTGCGCTGCCAATACCGAATACTGCCAGGGCGGATGCTGCTGCTAATTTGGTCACACGCTTCATGACTGCTCTCCTGTGGTACTGCTTGGATCAGCCACCCGGCTTTGCCGGAGTGGCGAGGGGTCCTTTCCCTCTAGCTTTAGTTTCCACAACCGGGATGAATTGAAGCTGAAAATGTGTGTCGGATCAGTGATGCAGGGCGAGGCGCACCAGGATCTGCAGGCCGCCTAGCAGGGAGGAGCGGAGGAAGCGGATCTCGCCGCCGTAGAGCTTGACGATATCGCGCACGATGGCGAGCCCGAGTCCGTGGCCCTCCATGTTTTCGTCGATGCGCACACCGCGCTGGGTGAGCCTGTCCAGGTCGGCAGCGGAGACACCAGGGCCGTCGTCCTCAATGGTGATCTGGAAGATCTCCGTATTGGCGCTGAGCTCGCAGCGGACTTGTTGTCTGGCCCACTTGCAGGCGTTGTCGAGCAGGTTGCCGAGTAGTTCTAAAATGTCCTCGCGGTCTAGCGGCAGCGGCGATTGGAAGGCATGGCTGCAGTGGATATCCAGCCTCTTCGCGGAGTGGAGCAGGCGCAGGCTGGTGATCAGCGCGTCCATCTCAGCCGCCGCATCGAAGCGCTGCCCCGGGGTGCCTGCGCCGGCTAGGCGGGCGCGACGCAGCTCCCGTTCGGTGATGCGCTGGATGCGCTCGGCCTGGGTCTGCAGCTGCTGGCGCTGCGCTTCGAGGCTGGAGAATCGGTTTGATTCGATCTCCCGCTGCAGCAGGCTGAGAGGGGTCTTGATGGCGTGGGCGAGATTGCCCAAGGCATTGCGGGAACGTTCCAGGCGCTGGCCGAGCAGTGCCAGGATGCGATTGAACTCCTGCACCAGGGGCTGCACCTCGTCGGGCACCGACTCATTGAGCTGGCTGATCTCGCCGCGCTCCAGCCGCTTCATGTCCTGCGGCACCTGGTCGAGGCGCTGCAGCGTGTGGCGAACCACCAGGCGCTGCACCAGCAGCAGCAAGGCGATGGCGGTAAGCGCGGCAAACAGGAAGTTGCGCTGGTAGCGGCCGATCTGTTGGTTGATCTCGCTCAGGTCTTCGGCCACTGCCAGGGTCAGCTGCTGACTGCGTTCTGATAACCGGCCACCCGAACCAATAGCGGCTGTTGCTCTGGCCCGTTGAGATAGAGTATCTGTACTTCACCCTGGGCAAGGTCCGGGATCTCTAGGGTCTGGTCCCACAGAGAGCGGGATCGGATCATCTCTTCGCCCTCGATCTGCACCTGAAAATAATGGCCGGAGAAGGGCTGCAGATAGACCGGGGTGAGGCGGCCCATGCGTATCTTTTTGTGGCGCGAGGGGTGGTTTAATGCGCGCAGCACCGATTCGGCATCATGTTCGAGGCGGGTGCTAACATAGGATTCTGCCACTTGCTGCAAGGCGTAGCCGCCCCCCCAGATCAGGATGCCGGCCAGCAGCAACAGCGAGAGAAATAGCCCGAGTTGCAGGCGCGACTCCAGAGAGTTCATGCCGGATCGTCCACGAAGATATAGCCCTGGCCGCGGCGGGTCTCGATGCGCGCCTTGCCGAGTTTGCTGCGCAGCCGGCGAATATAGACCTCGATCAGGTTGCTATCGCGGTCGAAGTCCTGGTCGTAGACGTGCTCGGTGAGCCGGGTTTTGGAGACGATCTGGCCGGGGTGGAGCATGAAGTAGTGCAGCAGGCGGTACTCGGTGCCGGTGAGGTCGATGCGGCTGCCATCGGCTAGCTGTACCTGCTGCAGCGCTTCATCCAGCAGCAGACCGGCGGCCTTCAGTTGGGGGCCGGGCCGCCCTTCGCTGCGTCTGATCAACGCCTTGATGCGCTCCAGCAGCTCCTCGACGTGGAAGGGTTTGCCGAGGTAGTCGTCAGCGCCGGCCTTGAAGCCGTCCACCCGCTCATGCCAAGCGTCGCGGGCGGTCAGGATCAGCACCGGCACGCTGTTGTCGCGGCTGCGCCAGTTGTGTAGCACCTCCAGCCCCGGCCGCCCTGGTAGGCCCAGGTCGAGCACCACGATGTCGTAGGGCACCTCATCGCCGAGGAACTCGCCATCGATGCCGTCGCGGGCCAGATCCACGGCGAAGCCGGCACGGGAGAGTTCGGGTTGCAGTGTCTCGACCAGTTCGTAATCGTCTTCTACCAGCAGTAGGCGCACGTCTAATTCTCGATCTTTTTCTTGATCATCTCGCCGCTGGCGGCGTCGAAGTAGAACTCCCAGACCCGCCCCTGCTCATCGAGCAGTTCGAGTTCATAGACCAGACGCCCCTGCTTATGTTCGAGTTCCACTTCGAGGATCTGGCCCGGCTGCTGCAGACGTTCAAGGATGGTTTTTAGTGGCAGGATCTCGCCAGCCTGTTTCAGCCGCAGCGCCTCATCGTGGTCGGAAGTGAAGGCAGGGGTGAGTCCGCCAAGCAAGACCAGAAGCAGGAGAGTGCGCGTCATCAATCGTCCCATCGGCCGAAGCCGGGAATATTTACTTGATGTTCGTCGAAGGATCCGCTCTCCGCTCTGGAATGGCAAGCCAGGCAGCTGCCGCAGTGGCTAATGTTTGCCTCTCTGACAATAGCTGCTCTGTTAGTGGTGCTGATCTCATGCCGGTCGTTGAACTGGGTAATGCCGTCGGCCCGGTAGAGATCGATCAACTGCGTCAGCTGATCTGCATGAAGTATCTGGCTCGAGAGCAGTAGGGTCAGGCTGAGAGTGCTCTTTAGCATCAACTGGCCCTTCGCTTGTAGCCGGTGATCATGGCGCGCACCAGATTCTCATTGTGGAGCCGGCTGGCGAACAGCACGCCCGCCAGATGCAATCCGACTAGCAATAACGAGAGGTGGGCGAGGAGTTCGTGCAACTCCTCCAGTGCCTTGGCCAGGAACCCTGGGGTGCCCGCCATCAGGCTGGCGAGCGGTCCGGAAAACTCCGCTGCTCCATACAGCAGCAGGCCGCTGAACGCGGTTCCTGTGAGGCAGAGCAGCAGCGCCACCACCATCGCACCACCAGCCGGATTGTGTCCCAGATAGCGCTTGGCACGCAGTGCCAGCTCATCTTTGAGATAGCGGATCACTATCTCGGGGCGGTGTACAAAGTCGCTGAATCGCGCGTGGCGCGGGCCGATGAAGCCCCATACCAGCCGCACCAGGATTAATCCCAACAGCGTATAGCCGGCCCAGCTGTGGAGGCGCATGAAGTGGTCTTCGGTGATGTAGGCGATGGCGAAGCTGCCCGCCAGGCCCCAGTGGAACAGCCGCACCAGTGGGTCCCACACCTTTATCTCGGGTTCGTTGTTCATGGATCGGATCCCTTCTTGCTATTTGAGATCCAGGGTAGCGGGCAAAGCTGAAATGAAGCTGAATGCGCGCGGGATTACTCCACTCTCACCGTGGCCGGTTGATTTGGGATTGGAAATTGATCCCATCTCCTCTCGTGCAGGGGGGGTAAGGCACGGGAGGGCCGTCCCAATCATGATTTAGTGGGAACGCCTATCCTGTAAGTAGAGAGGGTGGATCTATCTGATGAATGACATCGATAAAGAGGCTTTGACAAGGCAAAAGCTGCTTGGAATGCATCTGCGGATGCCCCCCGTCAGGGTCATGCGGAGTCGTAGAGAGATCGATTAGGGACATCCACAGACAGGGATGTTGAGACAGGGTCGTGAGGAGGGAACACAGAATGACAAATCAACAGCGAAACTTGTTTGGGTTTTCGATGTTCAGTGCTCTGTTGCTTCTTTTGGCCTTGATGCCGACCCAGCCGGTTGGGGCTGCGTGGGAGGTGTGCCGCACAGAGTTCAGCTTTGACTCAGTGCCAGATAAGGTCAAAGCGGGGAGCGCTCTCAGAGTAGTACTCAGGGTGACCAACAAATGTAAACCAGATAATCCAGATCTTAGCTATCTAAGGTTCATCAGGGTTGATGTGGTTGGAAACAGGTGGATCTGGGGGAAGGTCGATCGGGGTTCCAAAACGGTTGAATATGAGATGCTTGCAATCAGAGGCGGCATCAGCAAAAAGTTTGTGGTCGATCTGACCGTTGGGAACGGACCGGGCGGTGAGGCGATGGTGCTAGCCTTTGCCAACGTATACAACAACCGTAGTCCCAGTGAGGGGACGTTGCTGAAAATCGGTACCAAGATCGAGATTATTGGGAAGCCACCCTGGACTGAAAAGATCAAGAAGATTGTCGACTCGATGTTTTAGTCGTCTGGATAAGCAGGATCTCCCGTTACTCTCACAGAGTGTCTGCGAGGGTTATTTCACTTGCCATCGCGCCTGGATGGGCCGGCCCCCTGGCCCATCCAGCGTTCGAGATCATGACTTCTTTGACTTACGAGGTTTTTTGTCGCGGTTGCCCCTCTGATCCTTCCTGATTTTACTGCCACGCTTGAAGTTCGGCTTGGGCTTGCGTGGCGGTTTTTCAGCACCGCCGCCGATTCTGAATGGCGCAATCTCCAGCTTCGTCCACACACCCGCACCTTGCGCAGCAACTGCAGGATCTCTTTCGGCATCCCCTCCGGTAGGTCGATGGTGGAGAAGTCGTCGTGGATCTCGATATGGCCGATGTAGCTGCTCTCGATGTCGGCTTCGTTGGCGATGGCGCCGACGATGTTGCCGGGTTTGACCTCGTGCTGATAGCCGACCTCGATCCGGTAGCGCACCATCTCGATCTCGGGGAACTCCTTCAGCGGCTTGGGCTCGGCGGAAATGGGTTTTTCGAAGCGGGGCTCGCGCTGGCGTGGTTTGTCGAAGTCCCGTTCCCTCGTATCGCGCTGTCGCTCCGAACGCTCTGGGCGCTCGCGCTTGTGGGGTTTATCCACCAGCAGCAGCGGTTCGTCGCCCTGCAGCAGTCGCGCTACGGCGGCGGCCACATCCAGCGGGTCGGCGTCGGACTCCTGCTGCACCGCGCTGACGATCTGGTAGTAGAGGTCCAGGTCGTCGCCGGCCAGGGCGTCGCTGATGCGATCCTTGAAGCGCTGCATGCGCTTCTCGTTGATGTCGCCGGCGGAGGGCATCTGCATCCGTTCGATGGGCTGGCGGGTGGCCCGCTCGATAGTGCGCAGCAGGCGCCGCTCCTTGGGTGAGACAAACAGGATTGCATCGCCAGTGCGGCCGGCGCGGCCGGTGCGGCCGATGCGGTGCACGTAGGATTCGGTGTCGTAGGGGATGTCGTAGTTGATGACGTGGCTGATGCGCTCCACGTCGAGGCCGCGGGCGGCCACGTCGGTGGCGACCAGGATGTCGAGGCGGCCTGCCTTGAAACGCTCCACCGTGCGTTCGCGCTGTTTCTGCGGGATGTCGCCGTTGAGCGCCTCGCTGGCGTAGCCGCGCGCCTCCAGCTTCTCTGCCAGCTCCACGGTGGCGATCTTGGTGCGCACGAAGACCAGCATCGCGTCGAAGCTCTCGCACTCCAGGATGCGGGTCAGAGCGTCGAGCTTGTGTAGCCCGCTGACCTGCCAGTAGCGCTGGCGGATGGTCGTGGCGGTGGAGGTCTTGGCGGCGATCTTGATCTCCGTCGGGTCGTTCAGATGGCGCTGCGCCACCTTGCGGATGATCGACGGCATGGTGGCGGAGAAGAGCGCGATCTGGCGTGTCTGTGGAGTCTGTTCGAGTATCCACTCGACGTCGTCGATGAAACCCATGCGCAGCATCTCGTCCGCCTCGTCGAGCACCAGGGCGTCGAGATTGTCGAGCTTGAGGGTGCCGCGGCGGATGTGGTCCATGACCCGGCCGGGGGTGCCGACCACCACCTGTACGCCGCGCCTGAGCTGGCGTAGCTGGTGATCGTAGGGCTGGCCGCCGTAGATCGGCAGTACGTGGAAGCCCTTAATGTGGCGGGCGTAGCTCTGCATCGCCTCGGCCACCTGAATCGCCAGTTCGCGGGTCGGCGCCAGCACCAGGAATTGCGGGGTCTTGCGCGACAGATCAATGCGTGACAGCAGCGGCAGGGCGAAGGCGGCGGTCTTGCCGGTGCCGGTCTGTGCCTGACCGAGCAGGTCTTTCCCCTCCAACAGCGGTGGGATGCTCGCCTGCTGGATCGGCGAGGGGGACTCGTAGCCCACGTCGGCCAGGGCCTGCATGATCGGCTCGGAGAGGCCTAAGGAGTCGAAAGGTATGGGGCTGTCAGTGCTCATCGGCGGGGTCACCTAGGAAAAGTGGGCAGGCGACGGTTTGGAGCCGGGCCAGCGGAAAAACGAGCAACTATAGCATAATTTAGTCGTTGCCTGGCCCGGCGGAATTATTTTGTGGGAATCGGGGTCTTCCTGCCGCCATCGTCGAGACAGACAAAGCTGACCTGGGTGGTGAAGACCGGCTGCTCCGAGCCGGTGTCGAGGTCGTCGGCAAAGACCTCCACCCGGTAGCGGCAGGAACTTGTACCGCGCTCCACCTCGGTGGTGTCGAAACGCAGGATGGTGCCCTTGCAGATCGGTTTGTGGAACTCCACCCGGTCCATGCCAATGGTGACAAACTTGCAGCCGGGGTGGTCGAGGGTGGCGGCGATCCAGGCATATTCGTCGACCCACTTCAGCAGGTTGCCGCCGAATAGATAACCGTAGTGGTTGAGGTGCTCCGGCAGCACCAGCTTGTGGTTCTCCACTGGACCCGGCCTGTTCAGGCTATGTCCGGCTGCATCATCTCCGGCGGTAGCGGGACGGGTGAGTTCTGATGCACCAGGATGCGCCAGCCGTCCGCGCCCTTGCGGTAGGTATTGGTGGCGTAGACCGACTGTTTTTGCGGCTGGCCGGGCACCGCGACCCGTTCTTCGATGAGGTGGATCGCCAGATCGCCGCTTCTCGATCCAGCTGAGGTGCTTAACCTCGATGTCGAGTTTCATCCCGTCACCGATGATCGCCTGCCAGGCCTGATGGATGGCGCTGGGGCCGCGCTGGGCTGGCATCATTGGTAGCAGGCAGAGGATCTCCTCCGATGCTTCCCAAACCGCCATCATCGCCTCCAGATCGCCCTCGTCGATGGCGTCATAGTAGGCGTCTTCCGCATCCTGTGGGGTATCGAATGGTGCTGTCATGGTCTCTCTTTCTTAGTGGGTCGGGCGGGGCCGATGATTACATCGGCGGTTTCGCTATTCAAGCGTGTGGTCAGGAAAGTTATGGCGGTTGTTGAGGGGGGGAGTCGTTTAAAGTCTCTGTCTGTCACGCCGATTAGCATGGCTATAGTCATATTACAAAATTATACAGAGGGGCGATCATGCGACAGGTGGGCATAGGCGCGAAGATCGGCGGCGGTTTCCTGGTCGCTGGTCTGATCCTGGCGGCAAGTGGTCTGGTTGGCTACTGGGTGATCAGCAATCTTTCATCAGCGCTGGCTGAGATCACCGGCCCGGTATGGAGTTCGATGGAGAGTGCCAATGGGGCGATCCGCGGTGTGCAGAAGCAGCTGATCGCAGTAGATCAGATTCTGGCGGGCAGGGACTCGGCACAACGTACTGAGATGGCAGAGGCAGAACGGTTGACCCTGGAGGCGATCGTCCGGCTCAAGACCAGCGGGCGGATTGCACCACAGCAGCTTCAGGCTTTGGATGGTGAAATCGAGGTGTTTGTCCAGGCCCGTGAAGAGCTGATCAGGATCCACAACGCCTTTCAGTCCGCAGAGGCGGCGTTGTCTGCCAATGCAGCTGCATTTCAGCGTCTGCTGGTGGATGTGGAGCGGCTTGCCAGCCAGCAGATGCTGGAGCGGGATCTGAACAGCCGCAGCGAAGAGGAGCTGGGCGAGTTTGAGGAGGGAGATGACAGAGCGCCAGATGAGGGGGAGGGAGATCCCAGAGCGGTGGTGAGTGCAGCGGGAGAGGCGCGCCTGGCAGTGCTCTCGCAGCTCGACCTCTATCGTCGATTCAAACAGAACAGCCCACCGCAGGATCTGGACCGGCAACTCGGTGTGATCGGTGAGGATCTGCTCTATGCGCTGGAGCAGATCAGCGAGGACCAGCTTTTCAGCCAACCGATCAGGAGCGGTGAGAACGTTGGGAAGAGTCACAGCCAGTTGCTGATGGAGCAGCTGCAGGAACACCGGGAGCTACTCTCTGCCTCAATTGAGCGGTATGCGGTACGTCGCCAGGCCCACCGCGACTATACCCAGGTGGCAGAACATTTGATGCAGACGGTGGAGCAGATGACCGCCGACAACCGTGCCCAGGTGGAAGTGGAAACGGGTGAGTTGCAGAGGCTGGTCTCCACCGGCGCAAACAGCATAATCATCGCCATCCTGCTGGGTCTGCTGGTGGCGGTGCTGGCCTTTATGCTCACCCTGCGGGCGATTGTCAGGCCGATCCGGGAGGTGCGGGACCAGCTCGGCAGTCTCTCTCAGGGTGAGGGCGGTCTGAATGTCACCCTGAGCGTCAAAGGCAGTGATGAGACGGCCCAGCTGGCTCAGGGATTCAACGCCTTTACCAGCAAGCTGCGCGATATGATCGCCGGGGTGCAGGAGTCGGTGAACCGCCTGGTTAGCACCACCGAGATATCTCCCGGATCGCCGACAAGGCAGGCGAGGCGGTCCGCTACCAGCAACAGGAGGTGGCATCGGTGACCAATGCTGTGGCCGAATTGACGGGCAGTCTGCAGGAGGTGACGGCCAATACCTTCCAGGCCGCTGAGCGTGCTGGTCTGGCCGATAAGGAGACCAGCCAGGGGCGGGCTCTGGTGCAACAGACCCTGTTGTTGATTCAGGTGGTAGCGACAGAGGTGGAGCAGGCGACCCGGGTGGTCAATGAACTGGGTGAAAAGAGCGAGTCGATTGGTGGGGTGCTTGATGTGATTCGCGGCATCTCGGAGCAAACTAACCTGCTGGCGCTGAATGCGGCGATCGAAGCAGCGCGCGCCGGTGAGCAGGGTCGGGGATTCGCTGTGGTCGCCGATGAGGTGCGTGGACTGGCGGCCCGCACCAATGACTCGATCAGCGAGATCCAGGTGATGATCGATCAGCTGCAGCAGGGTACCAGCCAGGCGATCAAGGTTATGACCCAGGCCCGCAGTCAGACCCAGGCCTGCGTTGAACCGGCGAATCAGGCCGATACTCGGCTGGACCAGATCGCCGGCATGGTGCGCTCGATCACTGAACTCAACCGCGGTATCGCCAATGCAGCAGAGGCCCAGCATCTTACGGTGGTCGGAGTGGAGAAGAATCTGGCGGGTATCAACGAGTTGGCTGCCAACACCTCATCCAGTGCAGTGGAGTTGACCACCTCGACCCAAGTATTGAGCCAGCTTGCCGACGAGTTGCAGGCGCTGGTGGGTGAGTTCCGAGTATAGTTTGCGGCTATGAGATTCTATTTCGCCTACGGCTCAAATATGTCGCTGCAGCGGATGACTGCCCGGATCCCCGATGCGCACTCTTTGGGGATTGCATGTCTGCCAAAACACAGCCTCAAATTCCACAAGAGTGGTCGGGACGGCTCCGGCAAGTGCGACGCCTATCATACTGGGGTGGCGTGCGATTATATCCTGGGCCATCTCTATCAAATCAGCCGCGAGGCGGGGCAGACCCTCGATCTGTATGAAGGGCGAGGCAACGGGTATGAGCGGAAATCAGTAAGACTCATCGTTCCGGGAGCTGGTGAGTTGGAGGCCTTCACCTACTACGCAACGCAGATCGATGCAGGACTAGCACCCTTTGACTGGTACAAACACCATGTGGTGATTGGTGCTGAAGAGGCGAGGCTGAGTGAGGATTATCGGCGTGAGATTGCTGTGCTGGCATCTGTGCCTGATCCGGATCTGGAATGCCACCGGCGGGAGATGGCGATCTACGTAGGGTAGCGTGCCTGCCTGGACCGCCGTAAGGTTTCAGCACTGCTCCCAGGCGAGTCCGTGAAAACGCCAGCCGCCGACTGAGCTGCGGTGATGGTGCTCGTCGAGTTCCCCCTCGAACCCCTCCTCGACATGAAACACGCGGCTGAAGCCGCCCTCCAGCAGCGTCTTGCCCGCTTCCAGAGAGCGCTTGCCGCTGCGGCAGATGAGGATCACCGGCGCGCAGCCGTCGTCGATGGTGCAGACGCTGCCACCCAGCAGCAGCTTGCGGATGTCGGTGACGAAGTGGGGGTTCTCAGTCCAGTCCGGCTCGTCGATCCAGGGTACATGAACCGCGCCGACGGGGTGGCCGACAAATAGAAACTCCATGCTGGAGCGGATGTCGACCAGCACCGTGCGGGGATCGTCCTGAATCATCTGCCAGGCTTGTTGAGGGGTGAGGCCGTGTGGGGTATCGCCGGTCACTAGGGGTTCCTCCTGCTGTTTCTGCAGATGCTAGATGGTTATCACATAAATACAACACCAGTTCACTGGCAGCGAAGCTCTGCCTGAGCATTGCAGGCAAAAACCTTTATCAATTTATCTGCGGATTGGCCCTGTCCTTCCCAATTTCACACTGTTTTTCAGTGGCTTCTATTTTCCATGAATTAAAGTGACAAGGCCTCCAGCCGCTCTCTACATCTGTATCAGGCCGATTGGCGGCCTGTTTTGCATAAACCGCCAATCACGGGGTGGGTAGGTATGAAACAACGAGTTGGCTGGGTCTTTCTCATCCTGGTCTCTTTGCTGTTGGGGGCATCTATGGCCCCTGCGGCGGCCAAACAGAAGCCGGGGGAGCAGGCAGATGTGCGCATTCTCATCGATATCTCCGGTAGCATGAAGCAGAACGATCCGCACAATCTGCGTCGTCCGGCACTGCGTATGCTGGTCGGGCTGTTGCCGAAAGAGACCCGTGCCGGTGTCTGGACCTTTGGCCAGTACGTCAATATGCAGATCCCTCTTGGTCAGGCCGATAAAGCCTGGAAGCGGCGGGCCCGCGCGGAGTCGAAAAAGATCGCCTCGCCCGGACAGCGCACCAATATCGAAGAGGCCTTGCACCGGGCCACGGAAGACTGGAGTGGTCCGCCGACTCTGTTTCGACGCAATCTGATCCTGCTCACCGACGGCATGGTTGATATCTCCCGTGACAGTGCGAAAAACCACGCCTCCCGTGAGCGGATCCTGCAAAAAATCGTACCCAGACTACAGCAGCTGAAGGTCAGCATTCACACCATTGCCCTGTCGAAAAACGCCGACCACGAGCTGATGCAGGCGCTGGCCCAGACCACCGGGGGATGGTATGAGCAGGTGGACAATGCAGAGCAGCTGAAGAAGGTCTTTCTGCGTATGTTTGAGAAGGTTGGCAAACCGGATACGGTACCGTTCAAAGACAATAAATTCTCCATCGACGACTCCATTACCGAAGCCACCGTGCTGGTATTTCGTAAACCGGACGCCAAACCAACCCAGGTGATCCCCCCCTCCGGCAAGGCCTTTGGTGCCAGCAATCTGCCCGACTCGGTCAGCTGGCACCAAGATGAGGGCTACGACATGTTCACCATCACTAATCCCGAGGGTGGCGAATGGCGTGTGCGTGCCGAGGTCGATCCCGACAACCGGGTGATGGTGGTGACCGACCTAAAAATGCAAACGAACGAGCTGCCGAATCGACTGGTGCAGGGGGTGACCCTGCCGCTGGAGGTTAGCTTCACCGACCATGATCGTCTAATCAAGAAACAGTCTTTCCTGAAGGTAGTCAACATCAGCGCCATGCAGCGCGATGAAGAGCGTGAACATGAGCCACGCCCACTGTTGGATGATGGCGTAGGAGCAGATAAAACCGCTGCAGATGGCTACTTCTCCCTCGCCTATGGCGGTGAGGATCTGCAGCCAGGGATGGGGGAACTACTTCTGAACGCCAAAGGACGCACCTTCGTGCGTGAAAAACGGATCAGCTACGAGGTGGTGTCACCGCTTGATATCAAAGTCACCAAAGGCGCCGCGCAGGGTGAGATGGAGCTACAGATCCTTCCTGATAAACGGCTGCTCAGGCCGGACGGGGTAGAGATCGAGGCCTGGCTGGAGTCTTCGGAGGGGGAACAACTTCCGCTTGCGCTGACAGACGCCGGTGAGGGGGTTCGCTCAGGCAGTTTCAACATTATGAGTTTCAGCGGCCCCCATAAATTGATGATCAAGCTGAAGGGGCAAACAGTTGCGGGGCATCCAGTGGACTACTTCGATGGGCCGATGGAGGTGGAGGGCATCAAGCCTCCGCCGGCAGAATCCAAGCCCGAACCGGAACCTGAGCCAGAACCCATATCCAACCCTGCACCGGCGCAGATGGAGCAACTAGTTGATGAGCCCGAGCCGGTAGAACCA